>JASIJN010000242.1 GCA_030050125.1 Streptosporangiaceae bacterium
ATCCGGGCGCAGCGATGCTTGACGGCCTGGAACTGGCCGATCGGCCTGCCGAACTGGTGCCGGATCTTGGCGTACTCGCTGGCGGAGCGGGTGGCCCAGTCGGCGATGCCGGACGCCTCCGCGCCGAACAGGATCGCCGCGAGGCTGGTCACCGCGCGCCGGTCGAGCCCGGTCAGCAGCCGGTCAGCGGGCACCACGACCCGCTCGGCGCGGACCTGGGCCACCGGCCGGGTGAGGTCCAGGCTCTCCAGCGCGCTGATGTCCAGGCGGGCGGCGTCGATCGCGGCCCATACCTCGCCCCCGTCGGTCTGCACCGGGAGGACGACGAGGTCGGCCAAGGACGCGCCGAGCACCGGCCCGGACTCGCCCTCGATGAGCAGGCCGCCGGGCTCCGGGGATCCGGTCAGGCCGGCGGCCAGGCCGACTGCCCCGGTCTTGGACCCGTCGGCCAGGCCGGTGATCAGCTTGCCGCTGATACCGGCCGCGACCAGCGCCGCGCTGGCCAGCACGGTCGGGAGGAATGCCCCGGGAACCAGCGCCCGGCCGAGTTCCTCCACGGCCACCGCCAGCTCGGGCAGGCCGTAACCCTGCCCGCCATCCTCCTCGGGCAGGTGCAGCCCGAGCACTCCCTGCTCGGCCAGGCCGGGCGCGAGCGAATCACGGTACAGCGCCGATCCGCTGTCGGGCCCGTCGGCGGCGGCCCGGACCACCTCGGTCGGGCAGTGGCGCAGAGCCCAGCCTCGGACGGTCTCGGCAAGCTGCAGGTGCTCCTCGGTCAGGCCGAGCGTCATGGTTCACCCCGGTGAGTTGTCTGCTGGCTGATGCGGCAATTCTAGAACGTGATTCGGTTTCGGGGAACAGCCCGTTCCTCCGGCGCTGGACGGCCGAGTGCCCGCATCGAACACCGGGCCCAGCGACGGTCACGACGGGCGTTTGGCCGAGGCCGTGACCCGATGACGAGAATGAGCAGATGGGGGAATCAGGAGCGCCTGGCCAGGTGCCGCAGGATCCGTATCGGGGGCCGAGCCATGAGGGGGCCGCGCCGTCCGGCCGCGGGCACCCCGCCGAGGACCTATGGACCCAGCTCACGCGGCTGGCCGACCAGGTGGCCGCGGGCAAGGTCGTTCCGGCCTGGCAGCGCCGGACCCGGGGCGAGCGCCGGTGGCCGGTGACGGCGAGCGTCGTGGTCGCGATCGTGCTGCAGCTTCTGCTGTCGGACTCGCTGAACAAGCCGCTGCCGCACTATCTTCTGCCGGGAATGGAGATCGCGCTGGGCATCGGCCTGAACATCGCCAACCCGGTCCGCATCGAGCGGCGCGGCCCGCTGCTGCGGGCGGCCAGCATCGCGATGATCATGCTGATCACGACCGCGAACGCGGTCTCCGCCGTGCTGCTGGTCCGGGCGATCATCGAGATCCTGCCCAACACGTCGTCGGCCGGCCCCCTGCTCGCCTCCGGTGCCTCGGTCTGGGCCACCAACGTGATCGCCTTCGGGCTGTGGTACTGGGAATTCGACCGCGGCGGGCCGGTGCGCCGGGCCGAGGGCACCGCCGAGCATCCCGACCTGATGTTCCCGCAGATGGTGTCGCCCCAGCTGGCGCCGCCGGACTGGAAGCCGTACTTCGTCGACTACCTGTACCTGTCGTTCACGAACGCGACCGCCTTCAGCCCGACGGACGTGATGCCGCTCGCGCGCTGGGCCAAGGTGGCGATGGCCGTGCAGGCGGCGGTGTCGCTCGCGGTCGGCGCCCTGGTCATCGCGCGCGCGGTCAACATCCTGAGGTAGCCAGCCCTGGCCGAGGTTACCCGCAGGTAGTATACTCCTTTGTTACCGGCGGGTAAGTTTCGCCGGGCGAGGGCGGGGAGGCCGCGGTGGGGCACTACAGGAGCAACCTCAGGGACATCGAGTTCAACCTGTTCGAGGTGCTGAAGCGCCAGGACTTGCTGGGCTCGGAGCACTTCCCCGACGTTGACGAACAGACCGCGCGCGGAATCCTGGCCGAGGTGGAGCGGCTGGCCACCGGACCCATCGCGGAGTCGTTCGCCGACGCCGACCGCAACCCCCCGGTCTTCGATCCCGCGACCTCGTCGGTGCGCATGCCCGAGGCGTTCAAGAAGTCGTTCCAGGCCTTCATGGACGCGGAGTGGTTCCGCCTCGAGCTTCCCGCCGAGCTTGGCGGCACCCAGGCGCCCCGGTCGCTGCACTGGGCCGTGGCCGAGCTGATCCTCGGCGCGAACCCCGCGGTCTGGATGTACGCGAGTGGCGCCTCGATGGCCAACGCGCTGTGGCGCATGGGCACCCCGGAGCAGAAGCGCTTCGCGGAGCAGGCGGTCGAGCGCCGGTGGACCTCGACGATGGCGCTGACCGAGCCCGACGCCGGATCGGACGTGGGCGCGGGCCGCACCAGGGCCGTCCGCCAGCCGGACGGCACCTGGCACATCGAGGGCGTCAAGCGGTTCATCACCAGCGCCGAGCACGACATGGCGGAGAACATCTTCCACCTAGTGCTGGCCCGGCCCGAGGGGGCCGGCCCTGGCACCAAGGGGCTGTCGATGTTCCTGGTGCCCAAGTACCTGGTCACGCCCGACGGCCAGCTGGGCGAGCGCAACGGCGTGTTCGTGACCGGGGTCGAGCACAAGCTGGGCCTGAAGGCCTCCACCACCTGTGAGGTGACCTTCGGCGGGGAGCGCCCGGCGGTCGGCACGCTGGTCGGCGACGTGCACGACGGCATCAGGCAGATGTTCGTCATCATCGAGTTCGCCCGGATGATGGTCGGCACCAAGGCGATCGCCACGCTGTCGGCCGGCTACCTCACCGCGCTGGACTTCGCGAAGACCCGGGTGCAGGGCGCCGACCTCACGCAGCTCACCGACAAGGCCGCGCCGCGGGTCACGATCATCCACCACCCGGACGTCCGCAGGCTGCTGATGCTGCAGAAGGCGTACGCGGAAGGCATGCGGGCACTGGTCCTGTACGCGTCGACCTACCAGGATGCGATGCAGGTCGCCGCGGTCCAGGGCAAGCCCGACGATGCCGCCGCCTCCCTCAACGACCTGCTGCTGCCGCTGGTCAAGGGCGTGGGCTCGGAGCGGGCCTACGAGATGCTGACCCACTCGCTGCAGGTCCTCGGCGGCTCCGGGTTCCTCCAGGACTACCCCGTCGAGCAGTACATCAGGGACGCGAAGATCGACAGCCTGTACGAGGGCACGACCGCGATCCAGGGGATGGACCTGTACTTCCGCAAGATCGTCCGGGACGGGGGCAAGGCGCTTGGCCTCCTGCTCGGCCAGGTCAGGGACTTCGCCGCCGCCGACTCCGGCAACGGTCGGCTCAAGCGCGAGCGCGCCGCGCTGGCCAGGGCGGCCGATGACGTCGAGGCGCTGGTGACAGCGCTGCACGGCTTCCTGACCGGGGCCGCCGATCAGCCGTCGGAGATCTACCGGGTGGGTCTCAACACCACCCGGCTGCTGCTGGCGCTCGGCGACCTGATCATCGGCTGGCTGCTGGCCAGGCAGGCGGAGATCGCCCTGGGCCGGCTGGACGAGCCCGGCCTGTCAGCCGCCGACCAGGCGTTCTACGAGGGGAAGATCGCCGCCGCCCGGTTCTTCGCCGACACGGTGCTGCCCAGGCTGGCGACCGAGCGGGAGATCGCCGAGGCGACCACCCTCGACCTCATGGAGCTGCCCGAAGCAGCCTTCTGACTCCTCCGAGATCAGCGGGGAGGATTCTCAGTGAATATGACTGACAATCCTCCCCGCTATCGTGATCATGGGCGCGCGGGAGGGCGCGGGGCGGGAGGGGCGGGTCAGATCTCGTACTGCACCGAGACCCGCTGCCTGCTGATGGGGTTGATCACATGGTCGACGATCGCCCGATGAGCCGGGTGATGACGGTAGGCCAGGTAGCTTTCCGCGTCGTCGAAGTCGGCCACGACGGCGAAGTCGAAGTTGCTCGCCTGCACCACGCCCGCGTCCGGGCCGGCCTGAAACGCGCGCAGCCCGCTCATCAGCGGCGGCAGCGTCCGGAGCTCGTCGATGACCAGCTGCTTCTGCTCCTCGGTCGCCTCGGGAGTCCAGGAGAACAACACCACGTGCCGCAACATGGCGATCCCTTCGTCGGGGGCGGGACCGGTCAGGACCAGGCCAGCATACGCAGCGGGTCCTCCAGCATCGCGCCGATGTCGCGGAGCACCGAGGAGCCCAGATCGCCGTCGACGATCCGGTGGTCGAAGGACAGCGCCAGCGTCGTGACCTTGCGCACCGCCAGCTGTCCCTCGTGTACCCACGGGGCGTCCCTGACCCGGCCGAACGCCAGGATCGCGGCCTCGCCAGGGGTGAGTATGGGCGTCCCGGTGTCCACGCCGAACACCCCGACGTTGGTGATCGTGATGGTCCCGCCGCGCAGGTCGGCGGGCGTCGCCTTGCCGGCCCTGGCGGTCTCGGCCAGGTCGGCCAGGGCGCGGGCCAGGCCGGGAAGCGAGAGCGCGTGGGCATCCTTGATGTTCGGCACGACCAGGCCGCGGCCGGTCGCGGCGGCGATGCCGAGATTCACGTAGTGCCGGACCACGATCTCCTGGGCGCCCTCGTCCCAGGACGAGTTGACCATCGGGTGCCTGCCCACCGCCACCATCAGCGCCCGGGCCACGAGCAGCAGCGGCGACACCCTGACCTCGCTGAACTCGGGCAGGGTCCGCAGGCGGGCCAGCGCGACCATCGACTCGGTCATGTCGATCTGCAGGAACTCGGTGACGTGCGGCGCGGAAAACGCGCTGCCGACCATCGCCGCCGCGGTGTGCTTGCGCACCCCGCGGATCGGGATGCGCTCCTCGCGGGCCACCGCCGTGACCGGTGCGAACCGGCCCGGTTCGGCCGTCGCCGGGCCGCGGGCCAGGGGCGGCTCGGACGGTGCCTCGCCGCGGGCGGCTGACTGCACGTC
>JASIJN010000243.1 GCA_030050125.1 Streptosporangiaceae bacterium
CTCCGGCGGCGGCGTTCCAGGAGGCTAGCGGCGTTCCGGCCTCCGGCCCGGCGGCGCTGACCGCACGCGAACGCAGCGTGGTCGTGGTGGTGCACGAGGGCCGGACCAACCAGCAGATCGCGCACGCCCTCAACATCAGCGTCAAGACCGTGGAGGCCTACCTGACCAGGCTGTACCGGAAGACGTCGTGCTCGTCCCGGGTCGAGCTCGCGGTCGCGGTCACCGAGCGGCGGCTGATCGTCACCGGGCAAGACGACGCCGGGTCCGCGTGACGACCAGACCGCCTGACGACCAGACCGCCCTACCCGCCCGACGGCCTGACCGCCTTACCCGCCTTACCCGCCTTTCCCGCCTGACCGCCTTACCCACCTGACCCCCTTACCCGCCTGACCGCCTGACTGTTGGGGCGGCCGGGGCGGCTGGGGCGGCCCCGCGCCCGGGCGGCGCTATCGATCCCGTTGTATCTCGGCAAATAGCCATTTATTTCGGCGCCATAGCGCTACGCTGCTGCCCGTCCCGTCCCCGTTCGACCGCCTTGAGCCGCGGCCTCGGGCTGCCTTCCAAGGAACGGCCTCGGCCTGCCCCCAGGAAGTTGGAGATGATCCTGCTGAGCGCGCGCGTGGCCCGGTGGACCATGACGGCGGCGGTCGCGGCTGCCATGATCGGGCTCGGCTCCCCGGCCGCGCTGGCGACCGCGTCGTCCGCAGTGGTCAGGACCGTCAGCTACCTGGGATACAGCTTCCAGGTCCCGGCGGGATGGCCGGTCGTTCACATCGGGCCCAGGTCCACCACCTGCGTTGACTTCGACCGGCACGCGATCTACCTGGGTACCCCAGGGCAGAACCAGGACTGCCCGAGCGTCCTGCTCGGGACGACCGAGGCGATCCTGGTCCAGCCGTCCGCGGTCGGCGCTTCCCCGGCCGGAGCCTCCGCGGCCGAGGACCCCGTCTCGCACAAGATCACCGTGGTCAGCCCGGGCATCGAGGTCACGGCGACCTATGACACGAACCGGGCGCTGGTAGCCCGGGTGCTGGCCAGCGCCGGGCTCCCGGTCCCGGGCGTGACCGCGCCCGCGGTGAAGGGGCTGGCCGGGATCCTGCGGTTGGCCAACGAGGGGCCGGCCTCGAACGCGGCACAGCAGGAGCTGGCCCCGGCGGCCGCCGCCACCACCGTGCCCGCCAGCGCCACCACCTATCTGGGCGAGGGCTTCGATGCCTGCGCCGCGCCGAGCGCCGACTTCATGAGCGCGTGGAAGCAGTCGTCTCCGTACGGGGCGGTCGGCATCTACATCGGCGGTTCGGACCGGGCCTGCGCCCAGCCGAACCTGACCGCCAGCTGGGTCGCCCAGCAGGTTGCGGCCGACTGGCACTTCCTGCCCATCTACGCCGGAGTCCAGGCCGAGTACGGCCAGATCACCGCCCCGGCCAGCCAGGGAGTCGCCGCCGCACAGGACGCGGTCACCCAGGCCGCCGCGCTCGGCTTCGGCCCGGGCACGCCGATCTACTACGACATGGAGGCCTACCCGGCCGACGAGGAGAGCGACGCCCTGGCCTTCCTGTCCGCCTGGACGACGCAGCTGCACGCCGAGGACTACAAGTCCGGCGTGTACAGCAGTTCCTCATCCGGGGTGGCCGACCTGGTCGCCAACTTCGCCGACGACCCGATGCCGGACGTGATCTGGGACGCGCTGTGGAACGGCGAGGCGAACACGGCCGACACGGTGATCCCGGCCGCCGACTGGGCCAACCACCAGCGGGCGCACCAGTTCACGGGCGGGGCAAACGAGACCTACGGCGGCGACACCATCGACGTCGACCAGGACTACCTGGACGTGAACCTGCAGCCGCCGGGGCCGGCCGAGCCCGGCCAGGCGGCGCTGGTCACCGAGACCGGCCAGGTCAGCGACTACGTGATCCGTGGCGGGAACCTGTACGCCTATTACCAGACCATCGCGGGCGGCCCGTTCACCGGCCCGACGCAGCTGTCCACCAGCCACGACCTGACCGGCACCCCGGTAGCCGTGCAGACGGCGAACGGCGAGATCTCGGTCTTCGCCGCGACCACCGCCGGATTCATCAGGGGCGTGATCCAGCCCGGGCCCGGCGCCGCGGTCACCAAGGCGGTCGCGCTGAACGGCCACTACATCGGCGGCCCCGCGGCCATCGCCGCCCTGAATGGCACCGTGGCGGTGTACACGGTCGGCACCGACGGGAACCTGTATACCTACTACCAGACCAGCCCCGGCGGCGGGTTCCAGGCCGCCAAGCGGCTGACCACGATCGGCGACTTGACCGGCACCCCGGCGGCGGTGCAGACCGCCAAGGGCATCATCTCGGTCTACACCACGACCACCGGCGGAGGGGTGCAGGCGGTCTGGCAGTCCGCCGTGGGCGGCGCCGTGACCCAGCAAGCCCGCCTCGGCGGCCATCTGTCCAGCAGCCCGGCCGCCGTCGTCACCACCGACGGCGCGATCGCGGTGTACGCGGTCGGCACGAACGGCCAGCTATACGGGTTCGAGCAGCGCAAGCCCGGCGGCTTGTTCGTCGGGCCGTCGCTGCTGACCAGCAACGGGGGCCTTACCGGCACGCCGGTGGCGGTGCCGGGCACGGACGGCACGGTGTCGGTCTACGCCCTGAGCAGGGCCGGGTCGGTCCGCGGCAAGTGGCAGACAACGGCGGACGGCCCGTTCAACCACGGGGTCACGCTCTCCGGTCACCTCGCGGGCGACCTGGCCGGCCTGATCAGCGGCGACGCGATCTCGCTCTACGCCAGCGGCAGCAACGGCGCACAGTACGGCGACAACGCCGACGCCGGGGGCGGTTCGTTCGCCGGGTGGGCCGTTCTCTGACGGCAACCTTCGTAGAATGACGCGATGGCCTCCCCGGAGCCGGTGAGCGAGGCACTGCAGGTACTGCGCCGGGTCTTCGGGTACGACTCCTTCCGCGGCTATCAGCAGGAGGTCATCGACCACGTCACCCGGGGTGGCGACGCCCTCGTGCTGATGCCCACCGGCGGCGGCAAGTCGCTCTGCTACCAGATCCCCGCGCTGCTGCGAGGCGGCGTCGGCGTGGTCGTCTCGCCGCTCATCGCGCTGATGCAGGATCAGGTGGACGCCCTGCGCGCGCTGGGCGTCCGGGCCGGGTTCATCAACTCGACCCAGGATCCCGGCCAGCGCCGCGAGGTGGAGAGCGCGTTCGTCCGCGGCCAGCTCGACCTGCTCTACCTGGCGCCGGAGCGGCTGCGTTCGGAGTCCACGCTGAGACTGCTCGACCGCGGCACGATCTCGCTGTTCGCGATCGACGAGGCGCACTGCGTGGCCCACTGGGGGCACGACTTCCGGCCCGACTACCTGGCCCTGTCCGAACTGCACGAGCGCTGGCCGGCGGTGCCCCGGATCGCGCTGACGGCCACCGCCACCAGGGCGACGCGCGCGGAGATCGCCGAGCGGCTGAACCTCACCGGCGCCCGGCAGTTCGTGGCCAGCTTCGACCGGCCGAACATCCAGTACCGCATCGTCCCGAAGAACGAGCCACGACGGCAGCTGCTCGACCTGATCGCCGCCGAGCACGCGGGCGACGCGGGCATTGTCTACTGCCTGTCGCGGGCGTCGGTCGAGGCCACCGCCGAGTTCCTGGTGAGCAGCGGGATCGACGCGCTGCCGTATCACGCGGGGCTCGACGCCGGCACCCGGGCCGCCAACCAGGCACGCTTCCTGCGCGAGGACGGCCTGGTCATGGTGGCGACGATCGCGTTCGGCATGGGCATCGACAAGCCAGACGTGCGGTTCATCGCCCACCTCGACCTGCCCAGGTCGGTCGAGGGCTACTACCAGGAGACCGGCCGGGCCGGGCGGGACGGGCTCGCGTCCACCGCCTGGATGGCCTACGGCCTGCAGGATGTCGTGTTGCTGCGCAAGCTGATCGACTCCTCCGACGGCGACGCCGCGCACCGGCGGCGCCAGGCCAGCCACCTGGACGCCATGCTGGCCCTGTGCGAGACCATCGAGTGCCGTCGCAGGCAGCTCCTTGGCTATTTCGGTGAGGAGGCGGAGGGCTGCGCCAACTGCGACACCTGCCTGACGCCGCCGCAGGCGTGGGACGGCACGCTGGCCGCCCAGAAGGTGCTGTCCACCGTGTGGCGGCTGGACCGGGAGCGGCACCAGAGGTTCGGCGCGGGCCAGGCCATCGACATCCTGCTCGGAAAGCAGACGCCGAAGGTCAGCCAGTTCCGGCACGACGCGCTGAGCGTGTTCGGCCAGGGCAAGGAGTTGCGCGACACCGAATGGCGTGCGGTGGTGCGCCAGCTCCTGGCCCAGGGCCTGCTGGCCGTCGAGGGCGACTACGGCACGCTCGTGCTGACGCCCGGCAGCAACGAGGTGCTGTACCGGGGGCGGCAGGTGCGGCTGCGCCGGGAACCCGAGCGGGTGGGCCCGGCCCGGCGGCCGAAGGCGGCCCGGTCCGGCGTGGCTGGTGCGGCGAGCGGTGCGGGGGGCGCGGG
>JASIJN010000244.1 GCA_030050125.1 Streptosporangiaceae bacterium
GCCCCAGCGCACGTCGAGGGCCTCCAGCCGCCCGGGGTCGGCCGGAGGCTGGCCCAGCCGTCCGTCCACCGGGGGCAGCGGCGCGTCGTCGGCCACCCGGACCACCGGCAGCGCGGCCCGCAGGTAGTCACGCGCCTGGACCAGCTTCGCCCGGCTGCCCATCGGGAAGCCGCCGTGCCCGCAGTCAAGGGCCGTGAGCATCGCCTCGATCGAGCCGAACACCCGCACCAGAGCGGCGGCCGTCTTCTCCCCCACCCCGGCCACGCCGGGCAGCCCGTCGCTCGGGTCGCCGCGCAGCGTGGCGAACGCGGCGTAGGCCCGGCCCGGGATCTGGTACCGCGCGGTCACCGCGGCCTCGTCAACCACCTCCAGCTTGGCCAGGCCGCGGGCGATGTAGACGATCCGTACCGGGCGGGAGTCGTCGACCAGCTGGAACAGGTCCCGGTCGCCGGTGACCGCCTCGACCGGCCCGTCGGCCCGGGCGGCGAGCGTGCCGATGATGTCGTCCGCCTCGTAACCCTTGGCGCCCGCCATCGCCAGCCCCGCGGCGGCCAGCACCTCCTCGATGACCGGGATCTGGACGGTGAGGGCGTCGGGTACCTGCTCCGTGCCGTCCGGGTTGGCCCGGTGCGCCTTGTACGACGGGATCGCCGCCACCCTGAACGCCGGGCGCCAGTCCGCGTCCAGGCACGCGACTAGGCGGTCCGGGCTGCGGGCGCGGACCAGGCGGGTGATCATGTCGAGGAACCCGCGTACGGCGTTGACCGGCGTGCCGTCGGGCGCGGTGACCGTGTCGGGGACGCCGTAGAACGCCCTGAAGTACATCGAGGCGGAATCAAGCAGCATGAGCGTGCCCACCCGGCCATCCTGCCAGCACCGGCCGGCAGGCGAGCGGCAACGGCCGGACCGGGCGACCCATAGCGTGGATGGCGCCATCGTTGTCGCTGTTTCAGCGTGGCCGGAACTTTGACACTCATGAGCGGGCGAGGGGCGGCCGGACCCGGCGCCCGGTATTCACATTGGTCCGCTGCTCCGGGCTGGTTTCGGACAGCCTCTGGTTTCGGCCCGTCCTGACCGACCGGCGATCTCGTCCGGAATTGGCCATGGTAGAGGAAACCCGGGCGCCGAGCCAGGCAGCGCCGGATCGGATGACCTGAGTGGGGTCGCGCTGGTACACTGAGTGACCGCCCGCGTCGCGCGGAACTCCCGGCTGACGGGCCGGTTGCCAGTTCGCGCACTGGCCTTGTCATTTATCCACTTCATCTATTGGTAAACAAGGGTTTTGGCATTGGAGCCGGGCAGTCCGGGATACCTAGGATTGCCGCATCCGGTCCAGGCTCTTCCGGGGAGTGGCACGATGACACAGACGGACATCGCCAGCACCCGCTGTCCGGCCGATCTCGCCTCCGCGATCCGCTGGGCCACCGCCCGCCACGCCGACTGGCAGGAGACCTCGGCGCTGGTGGCCGAGCAGCTGCGACTGCATCTGCCCGGGCCGGGGATCTTGACCGCCCAGGAGCGCGAGGGCAGCCCGGACGGGTATGCCTGCCACACCCTGCACGCCGAGCCCGACGGCTCGTTCTCGGTCTGCGGCCTGGTCTGGCGGCCCGGGCAGGCGACGCCGATACACGACCACGTCACCTGGTGCGTGGTGGGCGTGGTGCAGGGCGCCGAGTACGAGGAACGGTTCGTGCTGCGCGACCGCGAGACCGCCCTGGAGAGCGTCGGCCAGGCCGTCTACCAGGTCGGCGAGGTGACCGGATTCGCCCCGCCCGGCGATATCCACCGGGTCCGCAACCACGGCAGCGAGGTCGCGATCTCGCTGCACGTCTACGGCGCCGACATCGCGCGCCTCGGCAGCAGCGTCCGCCGCACGTATGACCTGCCGGTGCTGGCCCCGATCCGGTAGCCCGCGCTAGCCGACGGAGGAGTAGGCGACCACGCCCCGGCGCAGGGCGGTGATCGCGCGCCTGGCCACGGCCTCCACCGCGGCCGGCCTGGACGCGGCGGCCACCTGGTCCAGCAGGTCGATGAGCTGCTTCGCCGCGCGGACGAAGTCGCCCGGGGTCAGGTCGTCGGTCAGCACCTGTTCCAGCGTCCGGCCCCGGGCCCAGGCATGCGCGGTCCAGGCGAAGCCAGGGTCCAGCTCCCGCAGGAACGACAGCTGGTGCTCCTGCTCCACCTCGCGCAGCTCGGCCCAGACCTGGCCCATCTCGGCCAGCACCCCGCGGACCGGTCCCTGCGGCAGCCGGGGCGGGCTGACGTCGTCGGGCCTGCGCGACTCGAAGGTGAGCGCGGAGACGCAAGCGGCCAGGTCGGCGGGTCCCAGCCCGTCCCAGAGCCCGCGCCGCAGGCACTCGGCGACCAGCAGGTCGAGCTCGGTGTACAGGCCGGCCAGGCGCCTGCCCTCCGCGGTCACCTCGTCGCCATCGGTGTACCCGAGCTCGTCCAGCACCGCGCACACCCGGTCGAAGGTGCGCGCGATCACGTGCGTGCGGCCGGCGATCCGGACTTCCAGCGCCTCGGCCTCCCGCTCCAGCCGGTGCCGCTGGTCGGCCTGCCGGGCGTGCTCCTCGCGGTCCGGGCAGCCGTGGCACGGGTGCTGGCGCAGCCGCCGCCGCAGGCTCTCGATCTCCCGGTCACCGCCGGGCCCGCCGGCCGGGGACCGGCGCCCGGCCCGCGGCGGCCTGCCCAGGTCGTGCCCGGCCAGCTTGTTCCGCACGGTCGAGGCCAGGTCCCGGCGGTGCTTCGCCGACCGCGCGCTGAACCAGTTCGGTATCCGCACTCGGTCGATGGGCGTGACCGGCACCGGGAAGTCGGCCAGGGTCAGCCGCTTGACCTGGCGGCCGGCGGTGAGGACCAGCAGTCCGGGCGGGTCGGCGGCCCCGGGTGACTCGAGCACCAGCGCGATCCCGGCCCGGCGTCCGCCCGGCACCTGGACGATGTCGCCCCGTCGCAGCTGCTCCAGCGAGGCGACCGCCTCGGCCTGCCGGACCGCCGACCGCCGCCGGGACTGCTCGCCCTCGCGCCGCGACAGCTCCCGCCGCAGCGACTGGTACTCCTCGACGTCACCCCGGTCGCAGGAGACGCCGAGCTGCTCCATGGACTGCCGGATCCGGCGCACCTGGCGGGCCAGCCCGTGCACCGCCCGGTCCGCCTGGAACTGGGCGAAGGACGACTCGAGCAGCGCCTCGGCCCGCCGCCTGCCGACCTGCCCGACCAGGTTGACCGCCATGTTGTAGGACGGCCGGAAGCTCGAGGTGAGCGGGTAGGTCCTGGTGCCGGCCAGCCCGGCCACCGCGACCGGGTCCACCCCCGGGTGCCAGAGCACCACCGCGTGCCCCTCGACGTCGATGCCGCGCCTTCCGGCCCGCCCGGTGAGCTGGGTGTACTCACCCGGCGTCAGGTCCGCGTGGTTCTCGCCGTTCCACTTGTCCAGCCGCTCGATGACGACCGTCCTGGCCGGCATGTTGATGCCGAG
>JASIJN010000245.1 GCA_030050125.1 Streptosporangiaceae bacterium
ACCGGCCCCGCGCCGCGGTCATCGCCGCCCACCTGGCCCTGCTCGACGACGACGCCGCCGCCGCGGTGGACGCCAAGCTGGCGGCGGTGGCCGGGGGCAGGACCACCGGCCAGCTTGGCGCGCGGTGTCACGCCGCGGGGGTGGCGCATGACCCGCTGGCGTATGCCCGGCGGCGGGAGCAGGCGGAGCGGGAGGCCCGGGTGGAGTGCTGGGCGGAGGCTGCCGGGACCGCGGCGATCGCCGGGCGGGACCTGGACCGTGCCGCCGCCATCGCCGCCGACAAGAGCCTGGACGACGCCGCCCGCTGGCTGGCCCGCCACGGCGCCCCCGGCACCCTAGACCAGCTGCGCGCCGCAGCGTTCCTGGCCCGCCTCACCGGCCAGCCCCTCCACTCCCTCCTGCCACCCCCCGGCTCCGACCCTCACTCCGACACCTCCTGCCCCGCCGCGCCGTCCGGGATCAACCTGACCATGCCCGCCACCAGCTGGCTCGGCCTGACCGACACCCCCGGCGACATCACCGGCACCGGCGCCGCCGGACCCGCCGACGCCGCCACCTGCCGCCACCTCGCCGACGCCCTGGCCCGCGACCCCGCCACCCGCTGGTGCCTCACCCTCACCAGCCCCGACGGCCGCCCCGTCGCCCACGGCTGCGCCCGCGCCGGACCCGGCCCGCCCGGCGGTCACACCGGCACCAGCCAAGTCGCCTGGCTGGCCGCCATCACGATCACCCCGATCGAGACCGGCAGCTGCGCCCACCGTTACGAGTCCGCCACCTACCAGCCCAGCCAGAAACTCCGCCACCGGATCAAGATCCGCAGCCCCCGCTGCGGGTTCCCCGGCTGCCGGCGGCCCGCCAGGCGAGCCGACGACGACCACACCATCCCGTTCCATATCGGCGGGCGGACCTGCGAGTGCAACCTTCATCCGCTCTGCCGCCGGCACCACCGGTGCAAGCAGGCCCCCGGCTGGCACCTGGCCCAGCCGGAGCCAGGCGTCCTGGTCTGGACCACCCCCGCCGGCCGCCGTTACAGCGTCAGCGCCGACCCCTACCCGGTGTGACGCTTCTCGTTCCGCGTCGCGGAAGTCACCTGGCTGCCGGGCGCGCGGCGGCCGTAACGTCGCCTGCAGCGAGAGGAGACGACGGCAGTGTCCGAGAGCATCACGGGCGATCCGGTCGAGCAGGCCAAGGCCGTCATCGAGTATTGCTACGAGCAGGGATGGACCGACGGGCTCCCGGTGGTGCCCGCCACCCAGGCCGACATCGAGGCGTGCCTGGCCACCACCGACCGGGACGGCGCGGAGATCATCAGCTCCGTGCCCCACCTGGGCCGCAGCGTCACCGTGGCTCAGGCCGCGGCCAACACGATCATGGCGGGCTGCAGGCCCGAGTACTTCCCCGTGGTCCTGGCCGCCTGGCAGGCCGTGAACCTGGAGCGGTCGGTCCGCGGAGCCTGGCAGTCCACCAGCGGGCCGGCCCCGCTCATCGTGGTGAACGGCCCGGTCCGGGCGCGGCTGGGCATCAACTGCGCGGGCGGCGTCTTCGGCCCGGGGTTCCGCGCGAACGCGACGATCGCCCGGGCCATCGGGCTGATCGTGCGCAACGGGTACGGCATCAAGCCGCAGCAGCTCGAGCAGGCCACCCAGGGCCTGCCCGGGCGGTGGTCGATATGCCTGGGAGAGAACGAGGAGCTGTCTCCGTGGGAGCCGCTCAGCGTGGCCGGGGGCGTCCCGCCGGGCCTCGACGCGGTCTCGGCCGTGCTGATCAGGACCTGTGAGTACGTGGACAACCGGCAGACCGACAGCGCCGAGGCCGTGCTCCGTGACCTGGCCGACACGCTGGCCCGGATGGGCGCCTTCGTCGGCGGCGCGCACTCCAGCGGCGGCCTGGTCCTGGGCCCGGAGCACGCCCAGCTGTTCGGGAACGCCGGGTACAGCCGGGCCGACGTGCAGCAGTGGCTGTTCGAGCACGCGGTGCGCGACCGGGCCGACCTGATCGCGGCGGGCAAGATCGAGGCGGACGGCGGCCCGGCGGACGGCCGGTTCCCGATGCTGCCGGCGGCCGGGGACATCCCGATCGTGGTCGCGGGCGCGGCCAACGCCGCGATGTCGATGGTGTTCCGGCCGTTCGGCTGGGCCCCGTGGTCGGGGCGTTCGGTTCCGGTCGCGTGGGCCCGCCAGCCGCAGGAAGAGGGGTAGCGGTGGAGATCTCGCTGGAGGGCAAGGTGGCCCTGGTCACCGGCGTCGGGCCGAACATCGGCAGCGGGATAGCGCTGGCCCTGTCCAGATACGGCGCCAGGGTGGCCTGCAACGACGTGGACGAGTCGGCCATCAAGGCGTGCCTGGCCCGGATCGAGCGCAACGGCGGCGAGGCGATGGCCGCGGCGGGCGACGTCACCGACGAGCCCGCCGTGCGGCGCTACGTCGGCGAGGTGCTCGAACGCTGGGGGCACATCGACATCCTGGTCAACAACGCCGCGCTGCTCGGCGGCCGGGGCGTGCTCGACGAGAGCGCCGAGTTCTTCGAGCGGGCGGTGCGGGTCTCGTCACTGGGCTACTTCCTCAACACCAAGCACGTGGGCCGGTCGATGGCCGAGCGCGGGATCAAGGGCTCCATCGTGTGCATCTCCTCGTCCAACGGCTGGACCTCGTCGCCGGGCATCATCGCCTACGCGTTCAACAAGGGCGGGGTGAACAACTTCGTCCGAGCCGCCGCCATGGATCTGGCCCCGTACGGCATCCGGGTCAACAGCTTCACCCCGACCGCGCCCAACCCGGACAACCCCGAGCTGATCGCGGAACGGGCCAGGGCCGGACTGAGTCCGGGCGGGATCTTGAACCAGCGCGGCGGCGGGCTCGGCGGGCCCACCGGAGACGAGCCGTGGCGCCGGCCCACCCGGTGGAACGGCCAGCGGGCCCCGATGATCCCGATGGGCACGACCGGCACGCCGACCGACATCGGCCACGCCGTGGCCTGGCTGTGCTCGGACTACGCCCGGCTGATCACCGGCATCGACCTGGTGGTCGACGGAGGCGCCCGGGCCAAGAACTTCGCCTACGCCCCGGCGGCGCCCGACGACCTGGCCGGGCCGCTGCCGCTGATCGTTCTGGACGAGACGCCCGCGTATCAGCCGCCGCCGGACCCCGGGTGAGCGTCAGCCGGCCAGGCCGAGCAGCCGGGCGGCGTTCTCCTTCATGATCAGGGGCCGGACTTCCGGCTTGATGTCCAGGTTCTCGAAATCGCTGATCCACCGCTCCGGGGTGATGGCCGGGAAGTCCGAGCCGAACAGCACCCGGTCCCGCAGCAGCGTGTTGGCGTACCGCGTGAGCTGGGGCGGGAAATACTTCGGCGACCAGCCGGACAGGTCGATGTAGACCCGCGGCTTGTGCGTGGCGACCGACAGCGCCTCGTCCTGCCAGGGGAACGACGGGTGGGCGAGGATGATGTCCAGGTCCGGGAAGTCCGCCGCGACGTCGTCGAGGTAGAGCGGGTTGGCGTACTTCAGCCGGATGCCGCCGCCGCCGGGCGTGCCCGCCCCGGCCCCGGTCTGGCCGGTGTGGAACAGGGCCACCAGGCCGTGCTCGGCGATCACCTCGTACAGCGGGTAGGCGGCGCGGTCGTTCGGGTAGAAGCCCTGCGCGCTGGGATGGAACTTGAACCCCCGGACCCCGTAGTCGGCGGCCAGCCGCCGGGCCAGCCGCACCCCCGCCGCGCCCCGGGCCGGGTCGACGCTCGCGAACGGGATGATCACGTCCGCGTGCTCGGCGGCGAGCTCGGCGATCTCGACGTTGTCCGGCTCCGGATCGGTGCCGGTCCGTGACATGGTGTCGATCGTGAACGCGACGCAGGCCATGTTGAGCCGGCGGTAGTAGTCGGCCAGCTCGGGCACCGTGTAGTGCCGCATGGACCCGATCCCGAAGTAGGCGCCCATGTCCGCGTTGCCGGCGTCCGCCTCCGGGCCGGCGCGAACGGAGCGGTGCACGTGGGTGTGCACGTCGATCGCGGCGAGGGCGCTGACGTCCACTACAGGTCCTCCACGTACCGGGCTTCGGTCCGGGCCCGGACGGCGTCGGGCGCGACGCCAGGCGTGAGTTCCTTCAGCCGCAGCTGCCCGTCGACCACATGGAACACCGCGAGATCGGTGTATATCCGGGTGACCACCCGCCGCCCGGTCAGCGGGAACGTGCACCGCTCGACGAGCTTGGGCCGCCCGGACCGGTCGACGTGCTCCATCACGGCCCACACCTCGCGGGCGCCCGCCACCAGGTCCATCGCGCCGCCGACGGCCGGGTTCTTGCCGGGGACGTACCAGTTCGCCAGGTCCCCCTCGGCCGAGACCTGCAGCGCGCCGAGCACGGCCACGTCCAGGTGGCCGCCCCGGACTATCGCGAACGACATCGCGGAGTCCACGATCGCCGCCCCGCTGATCAGGGTGGCCGGCTGCTTGCCCGCGTCGGTCAGGTCGGGATCCTCCCGCCCCGCGGGCGGCGCCGGCCCGAGGCCCAGTATGCCGTTCTCGGCGTGCAGGATGACCTCGGCGCCCGCCGGGATGAACCGCGGAACCAGCAGCGGGATGCCCACGCCCAGGTTGACGACGTAGCCGTCCTTCAGGTCCCGCGCCAGCCGCTGGGCGATGCCTTCCCGGCTCAGCCCGGTGCCCCCCGGAGTGCCGACCGCGCCGATCGTCGACGTCATGAGGACACGCCCGCGATCGTCGCTGGCCTGGGCGAGGTGTCGGAGGCGAGCAGCACGTCGTCGACGAACACGCCGGGCAGGTGGACGTCGTCCGGGTGCAGCTCGTCCACCTCGACCAGCTGCTGGATCTCCGCGAACACCCGGCGGCCCGACATGCCGGCCAGCGGGTTGAAGTTCCGGGCCGAGAGGTGGAACCGCAGATTCCCCTTGCGGTCCCCCTGGAACGCCTTGACCAGGCCGAAGTCGGCGACGATGCCGTACTCGAGCACGTGTTCGCGACCACCGAAGTAGCGGACCTCGCGTTCGGGAAGGCACTCCGCGATCGCGCCGACGCCGGCGTAGCGCAGCGGGAACGTTCCGTCGGACAGCATCGTGCCCGCGCTGGTGGGCGTGTAGAAAGCCGGGATGCCGGCCCCGCCGGCCCGCAGCCGTTCGGCCAGCGTGCCCTGGGGCACGAGTTCCAGCTCGACCCGGCCGGCGAAGTACTCGTCGTAGAACTCCGGCAGCACCGGGAACGACGCGGTCAGCCTGCGGATGCGGCCCTCGGCCAGCATCCGGCCGACGCCGGTGAAGTCGCTGCCGACGTTGTTCACGATCAGGTGCAGGTCGCGGCGGTCCAGATCGCACAGGGCGTCAAGGAGCGTGTCCGGGCGGCCCGAGCTACCGAAGCCCCCGACGGCCAGCGAGGCGCCCGACGGAACCACGCCGAGCACGGACATCACGTCGTCACGGAGCTTGTCGATCACGCTCTGCCCTTCCACCGACCAGATGTCGCGGAAGTTAGCACGCTGGCCGGCGACGGGGAACATGCCCTTCCGCGTCATAGAAGCCGCTGGCCCGGCTTTGTCTTCCGCGAAGTGAAAAGGGGTATGGCGGGCGCCGGAGGAAAGGGGTCCCATTTTGAGCATGATGACTCGGGCTGCGGTGTGCCGTGCGCCGGGTCGGCCGTGGGAGATCACCGACCTCGAACTCGACGAGCCGAAGGCCAACGAGGTCCGGATCAAGTTCTACGCGGCCGGGCTGTGCCACTCCGACGACCACATACAGAAAGGCGACGCGCGGATGCGGTTCCCCGTCGTCGGCGGGCACGAGGGCGCCGGGGTGGTGGACGCGGTGGGCCCAGGGGTGACCCGGGTCAAGCTGGGCGACCATCTGGTCTGCTCGTTCATCCCGGCGTGCGGGGCGTGCCGGTACTGCTCGACCGGCCGGCAAAACCTGTGCGACGAGGGCAAGAACGCGGCCACCGGGGAGTTCCCTGACGGGACGTTCCGGTTCCACCAGGGCGGCGAGGACTTCGGCGGGCTGTGCGTGCTGGGCACGTTCTCGCAGTACACCGTGGTGTCGGAGTTCTCCTGCATCCCCATCCCCGATGACATCCCGTTCGACGTCGCCGCGCTGGTCTCCTGCGGGGTGCCGACCGGGTGGGGGTCGGCGGTGCACGCGGCCGGGGTGCGGCCGGGGCAGACGGTGGTGATCTACGGGGCGGGGGGCGTGGGCAGCAACGCGGTGCAGGGTGCCGCGCTGGCCGGGGCGAAGAACGTGGTGGTGGTGGACCCGGTGGCGTTCAAGCGCGAGATGGCGGCGGTGTTCGGGGCGACGCACACGTTCGCGACCGCGAAGGAGGCGCACGAGTTCATCGTCGAGACGACGTGGGGAGAGCTGGCCGATCACGCGATCATCACGGTCGGGATCTTGCATGACGAGGTGATCCACGACGCGATCCAGGCGGTGGGCAAGGCCGGGCAGGTCACGATCACCGCGGTCGGCAACGGCTCGGTCGACGAGAACCCCGGGATGCTGATCGGCTACCAGCGGCGGGTCCAGGGCGCGATCTACGGCGCCTGCAATCCGCTGGTGGACGTGCCGCGGCTGCTGGGGCTGTACCGGTCGGGGGACCTCAAGCTGGATGAGCTGATCACCCGCCGGTACCGGCTGGACGAGGTCAACCAGGGCTACCAGGACATGCTGGACGGCAAGAACATCCGCGGCGTGATCATCCACGAGCATTAGGAGCCTCTGAGCGATGAGCATCACGACGCGCGCCGCGATCGCCCGTGGCCCGCATCTGGGCTGGGAGATCGCCGACCTGGAGCTGGACGAGCCGAAGGCGCACGAGGTCCGGGTGAAGTTCTACGCGGCCGGGCTGTGCCATTCCGACAATCACATCACCAAAGGCGACGCCCGGCCCCGGTTCCCGGTGGTGGGGGGGCATGAGGGCGCGGGGGTGGTGGAGTCGGTGGGCCCGGATGTGCGCCGGGTGAGGCCGGGTGACCGGCTGATCTGTTCCTATATCCCGGCGTGCGGGGCGTGCCGGCCGTGCGTGTCGGGGCATCAGAACATGTGCGTGAAGGGGCTGAACGCGGGGTCGGGGATGTTTTTGGACGGCACGTTCCGGTTTCACCTGGACGGCCAGGACCTGGGCGGGTTTTGCACCCTGGGGACGTTCTCGCGGTATGCGGTGGTGTCGGAGTGGGCGTGCGTGCCGCTGCCCGGCGATGACATCCCGTGGGAGGTGGCCTGCCTGGCGGGGTGCGGGGTGCCGACCGGGTGGGGGTCGGCGGTGCACGCGGCGGGGGTCCGGGCCGGGGACACGGTGGTGGTCTTCGGCGCGGGCGGGGTGGGGTCCAACGCGGTGCAGGGCGCCCGGTTCGCCGGGGCCAGG
>JASIJN010000246.1 GCA_030050125.1 Streptosporangiaceae bacterium
GGCCGCGCGGCCGCCTCGGCCTTGGCATGGCGCGGCGGTATGGCCAGCCGCAGCACATCGGCGAGCGTGCCGCCGTACCGGTCGGCGACCGCCCGGGCCAGCCCCGCGATCTCCGTGGTCAGGACCGGCTCGGGCGAGACCACCCGCTCGAGGAACGCCAGCTCGCCCTGGTGCTGGCTGTCCTCGGCCCGCCGCAGCAGGTACCCGCCGGCCAGCCGGCCGGCGAACCTGACCCGGACCCGGCAGCCCGGCGCCGCGTCCGCGTCGAGCCGCTCCGGTACCAGGTAGTCGAACGGCCGGTCCAGGTGCGGCAGCGAGACGTCGACGGCCACCTGCGCGACGGGCAGCCGGGCGGCGGCCACCTTCGTTCCGCGCCCTGATGCCGCGCGCCGGGATGCCACGGCTTCTGTCCTACCAGAGAGCGCCGTCGGGCCGGTGGCCGCGAGACGGCGCGTTAAGAGCGAAAAACCTGCTCCTGGAACCACGTCCAGGTGTCGCGGATGCCGGCCTCAAGGCTGACCGCCGGCGCGTAGCCGAGCACCTGCGCGGCGCGATCGTAGGCCGCGAAGTTCCGGTTCACCTCGCCGGGCCGGGGCGGGCGGTACTCGACCGGGTGGTCCGGGACCCCGGCGGCGGCCCGGCACAGGCCGGCCAGATCCCGGACCCTGGTCTCCACCCCGGACGCCACGTGCAGCACGGTGCCGCCCGGGACGTCGCGGTCCAGGGCCAGCTCGATCGCGCGGGAGATGTCCGACACGTGCGTGTAGTCGCGCGACGAGGAGCCGTCGCCGTAGATCACGAGCGGCTCTCCGGCGTGGATCGAGCGGAAGAACGTCGTCATGACCCCGGTCTTGCGCTCGCTCCACGGGCCGTAGACGTTCGCGAACCGCAGCGCCACGGTACGAAGGCCGTACGCCGCCGCGAAGGCGTGCGCGTAACCCTCGCCCGCGAGCTTGCTCGCGCCGTAGGGCGAGATCGGCTTGGGCAGGGAGCCCTCATCGACCGGCGGCCTGGCGTCGCCGATCAGCGCGCCGCCGGTGGACGCCTGGACCACGCGTTCCACGCCGGCCCGCCGGGCGGCGTCGAGCACACGGAACGTTCCGACGACGTTGACGTCGAAGTTCGCCGCCGGGTCCGCGACCGACATGACCACCGAGCCCGCGGCGGCCAGGTGCACGACGGACTCGACCCCGGCCAGCGCGGCGTCAAGAGCGGCCGCGTCGCGGACGTCGCCCTTGACCACGTCGGCGTCCACCCCGCCCAGGTGCACCGGGTCTCCGGTCGAGAGGTTGTCGAACACCCGGACGGGGTACCCGGCCTCGGTCAGCCGCCGGACCAGCGTCGCGCCAACGAAGCCGGCCCCGCCGGTGACCAGGACGGTCACAGGCCAGCTGCCGACCGCAGCGCGTCGGTCCGGTCAGTGCGCTCCCAGGAGAAGTCCGGCTCCTCGCGGCCGAAATGGCCGTAAGCGGCGGTCTGGGAGTAGATGGGACGCAGCAGGTCGAGGTCGCGGATGATCGCGGCCGGCCGCAGGTCGAACACCTCGAGCACGGCGTCCTGGATCTGCTCCACGGGAACCTGCTCGGTGCCGAAGCACTCGACGAACAGGCCGACCGGCTTGGCCTTGCCGATGGCGTAGGCGACCTGCGTCTCGCAGCGCTCGGCCAGCCCCGCGGCGACCACGTTCTTGGCCACCCAGCGCATCGCGTAGGCCGCGCTGCGGTCGACCTTGGACGGGTCCTTGCCGGAGAACGCGCCTCCGCCGTGCCTGGCCATGCCGCCATACGTGTCGATGATGATCTTGCGGCCGGTCAGCCCCGCGTCACCCATCGGCCCGCCGACCTCGAACCGCCCGGTCGGGTTGACCAGCAGCCGGTAATGCGCGGTGTCGATGTTCTCCAGGTTGGCCAGGACCGGCTCGACGACGTGGTCGCGCACATCCGGGGCGAGCAGTTCCTTCAGGTCGATCGCCGAGGCGTGCTGGGTGGAGACCACCACGGTGTCCAGCCGCACCGGCTTGCCGTCCGCGTACTCGATCGTGACCTGCGTCTTGCCGTCCGGGCGGATATACGGCACGTCCCCGCTGCGCCGGACCGCCGAAAGCCGCCGGGCCAGCCGGTGCGCCAGCATGATCGGGAGAGGCATCAGCTCGGGCGTCTCCCGGCAGGCGTAGCCGAACATCAGGCCCTGGTCGCCGGCACCCTGGCGGTCCAGGTCGTCGGATCCCTCGCCCTCCCGGTGCTCGAACGCCTGGGACACGCCCTGCGCGATGTCCGGCGACTGGGATCCGATCGACACCGACACGCCGCAGGAGGCGCCGTCGTAGCCCTTGGCCGACGAGTCGTAGCCGATCTCCAGGATCTTGTCCCTGATCAGGCCCGGAATATCGACGTAGGTCTCGGTCGTCACCTCGCCGGCGACATGGACTTGACCCGTGGTGATCAGCGTCTCGACGGCCACGCGACTCTGCGGGTCGCCTTTGAGCATCCCGTCCAGGATGGCATCGCTGATCTGGTCGGCCATCTTGTCTGGATGACCCTCTGTGACCGACTCGGAGGTAAACAGGCGACGAGCCACCGGATTCCCTTTTCTTCCATGAATTGCTGGTGACGAACTCTCGGCCAAGGAAGTGTAGCCGGGCCGGCCTGGCCGGGTGACCTAGACCAGCCTGGCGGCTATCAGATCCCAGATGACGTCGGCGAGCACCTCCTTCGGTCCCCGTTGTACCCGGGTCTCGGTGCCGTCGGATGCCAGCACCAGGGCTTCGTTGTCGGCGGTGCCGAACGCCAGGCCGCCTCCGACCTGGTTGACGACCAGAAGGTCGCATCCTTTGGCGGCGAGTTTGGCCTGGCCGTTCGCGCGCAGATCCGCGGTTTCCGCGGCGAAGCCGACCACGACCTGGCCGGGCAGCGGCCGGTCGCGGCACAGTTCACGCAGGATGTCCGGGTTCTGCACCAGGCGCAGCGGCGGCGGGGCGGCGGCGGTCTTCTTCATCTTGGAATCGGCTCTGGTCTCGGGGCGGTAGTCGGCGACCGCCGCCGCCATGACCACCGCGTCCGCCTCGGCCGCGGCCGACATCACGGCGTCGCGCATCTGCACGGCCGAGGTCACGCGCACCACCTCGGCGCCGGCCGGGTCGTCCAGGGCCACGTTGGCTGCCACCACCGTGACCTTCGCACCGCGCGCGGCGGCGGCCCGGGCCAGCGCGTACCCCTGCCGCCCGGAGGACCAGTTGCCGAGGAAGCGGACCGGGTCGAGTTCCTCCCTGGTGCCGCCGGCCGAGACCAGCATCCGCCGTCCGGACAGGTCCGGCGCGAGCCCCTCGCCGCCGCGGGCCAGCACCCGCAGCGCGACCGCGAAGAGCTCGGCGGGCTCCGGCAGCCGCCCCGGCCCGGTGTCCGGGCCGGTGAGCCGCCCGGCGGCGGGCTCGAGCACGACCGCGCCCCGCTCCCGCAGCACCGACACGTTGGCCTGGGTGGCCGGATGCTGCCACATCTCCGTGTGCATGGCCGGAGCGAACACGACCGGGCAGCGCGCGGTCAGCAGCACCGCGGTGAGGAGGTCGTCGGACAGGCCAGCGGCCGCGCGGGCCAGCAGGTCGGCCGTGGCCGGCGCGACGAAGACCAGGTCGGCCGTCTGGCCCAGCCTGACGTGCGGGACGTCGTGCACGTTCTCCCAGACGCCGGACGAAACGGGCTCGCCGGAGAGCGCGGCCCAGGTCGCCCCGCCGACGAAACGCAGAGCGTCTGGCGT
>JASIJN010000247.1 GCA_030050125.1 Streptosporangiaceae bacterium
TGCCCGGAGTGATTATCGTGCGACCGGTGCAGCCAGCGCGGGACGAGCACGCACGCCCATATGGCGACGATGGCGAGATAAAGAATGGCGCTGCTCAACGGCTTACCCCGGGCTCACGTCAACGCGCCGTGCCCGGATTGCCGGACGCGGGCATGATGCAGCTTCGGGCGTTCTCACGTCACGCACGGTAAAGGTCGTCGTCTCCTTTGACGAGCATTCGGCCCGGTGTGTCGCGAGATCGCGGGCCAGGCCGTTCCGGAATCAGGCAGCCCGGCCTGTTCAGCCGGCCCGGGAACGGGACTCGGCGATCCGGCGCCAGCGGGTCATCAGGCCGCCGCTGGCTTCCTCGACGGTCATCGCGTAGCAGAGATGGTCGCGCCAGGCGCCGTCGATATGCAGGCTGCGGCGGCGCAACCCCTCTTCGCGGAACCCGAGTTTCTCCACCACCCGGCGGCTGGCGTGATTCTCCGGCCGAATGGTCGCCTCGATCCGGTGCAGGCCGATGACAAAAAAACAGTGATCCATGGCCATCGCCAGCGCCGTCGGGGTTATCCCCCGGCCCGCAAAGGCCTCGTCGATCCAGTAACCGACCTGCCCCGAACGGGCGGACCCCCAGACGATGCTGCCCACGGTCAGCTGGCCGGCGAAATGGCCGCCATAGGTCACCACCCACGGGATCGTCAGCCCCTGCCGGGCCTCGCGGCGCATGGTCCGGGCCATCGTGACATACGGGCCCAGACTGGACCGGTAGAGCGGGGTTTCCGGGTTGGTCGGCTCCCAGGCCCGCAGCCACGCGGCATTGCGCACCCGCGTGTCGCGCCACGTCGCGGCGTCCTTCACCCGGACCGGGCGCAGCCCCACGGGCAACTCGAGAAGGTCAGGCTCAGTCAGCGTGACCGGCCAGCCCCGCATGCGTCCCACGGCACCATCATTCCCTGGCTCAGCTCTTGTTCGCCATTCGGTGAACCAACGAATACGTACGGGATATGCCCGGCCGACCCAGCGGTTTCAGTCGGACCGTGGATGATCGCCGCCGCGTGCCTGGTCAACTGCGTGCGCGAGCACCCGGGACAGCGCCGCCATCCCGTCCCGGACGCCGCCGGTCGAACCCGGCAGGTTGACGATGAGGGTCCGCCCGGCCAGGCCGGCCACGCCGCGGGAGAGAATCGCGTCCGGGACTCCGGCCGCCTGACCCTCCCAGCGAACCGCGTCGGCAATCCCCGGGACCTCCCGATCCAGCACCTTCCGGGTCATCTCCGGCGTGAGGTCGGTCGGCGTCAGCCCGGTCCCGCCCGTCGTGATCACGACGTCGTATCCGGCCCCGACCGCCTGCCGCAACGCCTCCTCCACCGGGTCGCCGTCCGGAACCACCTGCGGGCCGTCCACCTCGCAGCCCGCCTTCTCCAGCAGAGCCACCAGGATCGGCCCGGAACGATCGGGGTAGACGCCGGCCGAGGCGCGGTTGGAGACCGTGATGGCCAGTGCCCTGATCACGGCCGGCGCCAGGTCCCGGTCTTGCCGCCGGTCTTCTCCTCGACCCTGACGTCGCTGACCACCGCGGCCGGGTCGATCGCCTTGACCATGTCGATCAGCGCCAGCGCGCCCACGCAGACGGCGGTCAGCGCCTCCATCTCGACGCCGGTCCGGTCGGCGGTCCGGACCGTGACGCGGATCGTCACCCCGTCGTCGGTCACCTCGAGGTCCACGTCGACGGAGTGCAGTCCGATCGGGTGGCACAGCGGGATCAGGTCCGGCGTGCGCTTGGCGCCCTGGATCGCGGCGATCCGGGCCACGGCCAGCGCGTCGCCCTTGGGCACGGTCCGGTCGCGCAGCGCCGCCACCGCGTCGGCAGAGACCAGCACCCGGCCGGACGCGGTCGCGGCGCGGCCCGTCACTTCCTTGCCCGACACGTCGACCATGTGCGCCTGGCCCGCCGCGTCGATGTGGGTGAGTTCCGGCGCGCCGCTCACGGAAGCACCAGCACCTCGACGTCGGCGCCTTCCGGCAGTTCGGTCACGGGCTCGGGCACGATGATCAGGACGTTGGCGCGGGCCAGCGAGGCCAGCTGATGCGACGCCTGCCCGGACACCGGCGCAACGGTCCCCGCGTCCGGATCGAGCACCCCGCGCAGGAACGACCGCCTGCCGTCCGGCGACCAGACCGGGCCGGCCAGGACGGCCCGCCCCGAGACTAGGCGTTCAGGCCGGAGGTCTTGAAAGGCGCCCGCCGCAGGCCGGACGAACAGCTGGAAGGAGACATAAGCGCTGACCGGGTTCCCGGGCAGGGTGAAGATCGGCGTGCCCGCGGACCCCACCAGGCCGAAGCCCTGGGGCATCCCGGGCTGCATGGCGACCTTGCGGAAGCCGACCGTGCCGAGGTCGCTCAGCGCCGCCTTGACCACGTCGTGCTCGCCGCCCATGCTGACCCCGCCGGTGGTGACCAGCAGGTCGGAGTCGGCCAGCGCGGCCTCGATCGCGGCCAGCACCTTCGCCTTGTCGTCGGGCACGATCGGGTGGCGCCTGGCCACGAACCCGGCGTCCCGCGCGGCCGCGGCCAGCATCCGGCTGTTGGACTCCCAGATCTGGCCCGGGGCGACCGGCCGGCCGGGCTCGGCCAGCTCGTTCCCCGTGGAGATCACCGTCACCCGCGGCCGGGGGCGGGCGGTGACCGCGCCGTGCCCGGCCGCGGCGAGCAGGCCGAGCTGCACCGGGCCCAGCCGGGTTCCCGCGGTCAGCAGCAGGTCACCGACAACCGCGTCGCCTCCGGCCCGCCGGATCGCATGGCCGGGCTCGGCCCGGCGGTTGATGCTGACCCGGCCGCCCGGGCCGCCGCCGTCGGTCCACTCGACCGGCACCACCGCGTCGGCGCCCGGCGGCAGCAGCGCGCCCGTCATGATCTTGATGCAGTTACCCCGGGCGAGCTCGTGCCGGCCGGTATTGCCGGCCGCCACCTCGGCGACGACCGGCAGCATGACCGGCCGATCGGCCGTGGCCCCGGCCACGTCCGCGGCGACCACCGCGTACCCGTCCATCGCCGAGTTGTCGAACGGCGGGAGCGGCCAGGCCGCGGTGACGTCCTCGGTCAGCACCGCGCCGTCGGACTCGTCCAGGCCAAGCTCGAGCGGCGGCACCGGGCGGATGGCCGCGAGCACCTCGGCCAGGTAGCTGTCCACCGACTGCATCGCGGACTGCCCGGTCCGTTCGGTGACGGTCATCGCGGCTCGCCCTGGCCGGTCACGGCAGCCTGGCCAGGTAGTCACGGAGCCATGGCACGAACTCGGGCGCGATGTCCGGGCGCTCGCAGGCGAACTGGATCTGGGTGCGCAGGTAGTCCACCTTGTTGCCGGTGTCGTACCGCCGGCCGCGGAACAGGACCCCGTGCACGCCGCCGCCGTCCGCGCGGGTGCCGCGGTCGCCCTCGGCCAGGGTCCGCAGCGCGTCGGTGAGCTGGATCTCGCCGCCGCGTCCCGGGGGAGTGTCCCGCAGCACCGCGAAGATCGCCGGGTCGCAGACATAACGCCCGATAACGATCCAGTTGGACGGCGCCTCGCCCGGCGGCGGCTTCTCGACCAGATCGGTCACCACGACCACGTCGTCGGCGTCGGTGGGTTTGATCGACGCGCAGCCGTACGAGGACACCTGATCGGGCTCGACCTCCATCAGCGCCACGACGCTTCCGCCGAACTGCTTCCTGATGTCGATCATCCGGCGCAGCAGCGGGTCGCGGCGGTCGATCAGGTCGTCGCCGAGCAGCACCGCGAACGGCACGTCACCCACGTGCTCGGCGGCGCACAGCACGGCGTGGCCCAGGCCGCGCGCGGCGCCCTGCCGGACGTAGTACATCTCGGCGAGCTCGCTGGACGCCTTGATCAGCGCTAGCCCCCCGATGTCCCCCTTGGCCTCGAGCGCCTCCTCGAGTTCCTTGTTGCGGTCGAAGTAATCCTCTATCGAGCGCTTGCCGCGGCCGGTGATCATAAGGACGTCGCGCAGGCCGGCCCCCACGGCCTCCTCCACCACGTACTGGATCGCCGGCGTGTCGACAACCGGCAGGATCTCCTTGGGCGCCGCCTTGGTCACGGGCAGGAAGCGGGTGCCGAGACCCGCTGCCGGGATGACGGCCTTGGTCACCTCATCCTTGGCGCTGGCTGTTGTATCGGCCATGCTGAGAACCCTAGCCGTAAGCCGGAGGAAGCCGTGAACTGCACTGACCATGACGAGGTCGCGCTGCGGTCACGGAAGGTTGCGCTGCGGCGTCAGCTGGCGGCTCAACGCCAGAAGACAAACGATTTTGAACGCCACGTCTCGGGGCGGTCCCTGCGCGATGCGGTGCTCTCGCTGCCGGAGATTCAGATGGCCGGGACCGTGGCCGCCTACGTGTCGGTGGGCACCGAGCCGCAGACCCGCGGGCTGATCTACGCGCTGTGGAAGCGCGGGACCTACGTGCTGCTGCCGCTCCTGCTGGCCGACCACGAGCTGGACTGGGCCTCCTACGAAGGCCCCGACTCCCTGGCCCCGGGGCCGCACGGGCTGCTCCAGCCGACCGAACCCCCGCGCGGCGTGCACGCGGTGACCAGCGCGGACCTGGTGATCGTGCCGGCTCTCGCGGTGGACAGGGCCGGCATGCGCCTGGGCCGGGGCGGGGGCTCCTACGACCGGGCCCTGGCCCGGATCGGCGCCGCGGTACCCACCGTGGCGTTGATCTACGATCACGAGCTTGTCGAGGAGGTTCCGGCCGGCCGTCACGACCAGCCGGTGCGGATGGTGGCCCGCCCTGGGCAAGGAATCACCAGGCTCCGCTAGCTGTTGCTACCATCTAGCAGTCACACGCGGCGAGTGCCAATGCCGCAGAGGGAGGAACCGTGCCGACGTATCAGTACGCCTGCACCGATTGCGCAGATCGGCTCGAAGTAGTGCAGAAGTTCAGCGACGAGTCGCTGACCGTCTGCCCCACCTGCGGCGGCAAGCTTCGCAAGGTCTTCTCCCCGGTCGGCATTGTGTTCAAGGGGTCCGGGTTCTACCGGACCGACAGCCGCGCCAGCCAGAAGAGCGGCGAGCTCGCGGGGGCCTCGGCCAACGGGACGGGCGGGTCCGACGGCAAGAAGCCGGACGCCGCTTCCTCCTCGGGCGACAAGTCGGGCTCGGGCGACAAGAAGAGCGGCGACAAGAAGGGCGGCGACAAGGTCGGCAGCTCCTCGTCGGCTTCGTCGTCCTCGGCTCGTTCCGCGCCCTCGTCTGGTTCGTCCTCGGGCTCTTCCTCCTCCGGATCTTCCGGTTCCTCTGGCTCGAAGGTCGCCTGACCTGCCATGGCCAGCCTGGCCAGCATCGGCGTGATCGGCGGCTCGGGACTGTATGAGTTCCTCGACGCCGTCGACGAGATCGTGGTCGATACCCCGTACGGGGCGCCGAGCGACCCTCTGGTCATCGGCGAGGTGGCCGGCCGCCGGGTGGCGTTTGTGCCCCGGCACGGCCGTGACCACCGGTTCCCGCCGCACCGCATCCCCTACCGCGCCAACCTCTGGGCCCTGCGCTCGATCGGCGTCCGACAGGTGCTGGCGCCGAGCGCGGTCGGCTCGCTGACCATGGATTACGGGCCCGGAACGCTGGCCGTGCCGGACCAGCTCGTGGACCGCACCTCGGGCCGGGCCCAGACGTACTACGACGAGGGCGGCGCCGTCCACGTCGCGTTCGCCGACCCCTACTGCCCGGTGGGGCGTTCCTACGCGGTGACCGCTGCGCAGGAACTCGGCTGGGCCCCGGTGTCGTCGGGCACCCTCGTGATCATCGAAGGCCCGCGCTTCTCCACCCGGGCGGAGTCGCTCTGGTACGCCGCGCAGGGCTGGACGTTGATCGGTATGACCGGGCACCCCGAGGCGGTGCTGGCCCGGGAGCTGGCCCTCTGCTACACGACCATCGCCCTGGTCACCGACACCGACGCGGGCGTCGAGGAGGGCGAGGGGGTCACCCAGGCCGAGGTGTTCCGGGTGTTCGCCGAGAACATGGCCGGGCTCAGGGACGTGCTGATGAAGATCATCGAGGGCTTGCCCGAGGAGCGGAACTGCCCGTGCCCGCACGTCCTCGACGGCATCAAGCTGCCTTTCAGCCTGCCCTGATCTCTACCAGTCCCGGTAGGACAGTCCCGGCAGTCCGGTCAGTCTCGGTTGTCCGTTCAGTCAAGGTCGCCGTGCTCGATCCGGGCCAGCCGGCGTTCCCGGACCAGCTGGTCGAACTCGTGCTCCACGTCGACCCGGCCCGGGGCCAGCGCGGCGAACACCCCGGTCACGTCGCGCATGCTGACCACCCCGACCAACCGGCCGCCCGCCACCACCGGCAGGTGCCGGATCCAGCGCACGGCCATCTCCCTGGCCGCCTCCTGCAGCGGCATGTCCGGCGGCACGGTGAACGGGTCCGCGGTCATCACCTCGTCCACCGAGCTGCGGTCGGGGTCCGCGCCCAGCGCCACGGCCCGGAGCAGATCACGCTCGGTGATGATCCCGGTCAGCCGCCCGTTCTCGGTGATCAGCAGCGAGCCCGTCTGCTGCCGCCACATGTGCTCCGCCGCCGATCGGAGGCTGTCGCCGGGCGACTCCGTGACCGTCGCCTGCGTCATCACGTCCTGAACCTGCACCGCACCCGCTCCTCAGCCTCCGCCCCGTGGCCCCTTCGTTGCCGCCTGGCGTCCCACCCTACGGGTCGCGGCCGGCCCCGCGAGGGCCACTGACCGGTTAGGCTTGACCGGGCCAGCAGGTTGCCTGCGGCGCCCGGCCAGGTCGGCCCCGATAGCTCAGTGGACAGAGCAACTGCCTCCTAAGCAGTAGGTCGCGCGTTCGAGTCGCGCTCGGGGCGCTCATTATGTGCAGGTCCTACGCTCTCCCCGGTACTCTCAGGTGTTCTTCGTGCCCGTGGCGTGCCCGATCAGTCTGCCTGATGGGCATGCCTGTGGCGGTTTGAGCCTCATGGCGCCCGCGCAGTTCATAGAGGTCTGCCGGCGGGGACTGGACTAGCATCAAGGTATGACCTTCGATCGGATCACCACGGATCCTGATGTGATGGGTGGGCTCCCACGCATCCGGGGACTGCGCATCCCCGTTGCCACGGTGGTTGCGATGGT
>JASIJN010000248.1 GCA_030050125.1 Streptosporangiaceae bacterium
TGCAGGATCAGGCCTTCGCGGGCGTCGAAGCCGACCCGCATCGACCAGCCCTGCCAGCGCAGCTCGTGGCCGTCCAGGGCGAAACTCGGCCCTTCGGGCTGGGTGATCTCGATCGGCCGCAGGCCCTCGCGCAGCGGGCCGCGCACCGCCGGGTCGTCGTAGTCGCCCGACTCGTCCGGCACCGGCCGCTCGAACTCGTCGACGATCTTGAATACCCGCCGTTCGACCAGGTCGACGTAGGCGGCGACCCCGTCCACCGGGTGCGCCCATATGTAGTCGTGCTCCCGTTCCTGGCGGAACGCCAGCACCCGGACGAAGCGCCGCAGCTCGTCGTCGCCCTCGTCGAACGCCCCGGCGGTCTGCGGCAAGGCCCGGACCTTGGTGACATCGGTCAGGCCGCGCCTGGCCATCGCCGCCCGCCACCGCGGGTCGGCCCTGACCGCCTCCTCGACCATGCCGAATTCCTCGTTGAAGATCGGCACCTGGCCGTCGGCGGCCGGGTCGAGCACCCGCTGCGAGACCACCCGGTGCCCGCCGAGCGACACGACCACGTCGGCCGAACGGCCGGTGGCCACGTCGATCAGGAACGCCCGCAGCCGCCGGTCCGGCCGCCGCCCGTCCGGCGCGCCGAGCACCTCGCCCTTGGCCGGCTCGTCCACGCCGTAGTAGGCGAACCTGACCGTGTCGCCGAGCAGGCCCGCCTCGGCCAGGATCTGCCGCCCGGCCAGGTACTCCGCTCCGGTGGCCGGGGCGAGCGGGTGCGCCGGCCGCGTGCCGGGCGCCTCGGCCGCCGCGCTGACGAAGGTGTCGGTCATGCCTGCCCCGCGGGCTACTCGTCGGCCACGATCGAGCCGACCCGGTCGGCCAGCCCGGGATCGCGGCGGTTGAGCAGGAACGAATAGCCCGCGGAGAGCACCACGATGATCAGCGCCGCGTACGGGAACCAGTCATAGGGCTGCGGCTGCGGCGGCTTGCACAGGTAGTAGACGGGAATGGCGATCACGATCATGCCGAGCACCGGGAGTATCAGGTGCTTGACCAGGTTGAACTCCTGCGGCCGGTACTTGCGGTAGTAGAACGGCAGCGCGAGGTTGGCCAGGAAGTACACGACGAGGACCAGGATCGTGCCCATCGTGCCGGATTCGTCGAAGAAGTTCAGGCCGTTCATGCCGCCGCTCTGGTGGGACCCGCCGATCAGGTGGCCGATGCACCAGACCGCGATGATCCCCCCGGCGATCCCGACAAAGGCGTAGATCGCGTTGACCGGGGTCCTGCGGACCGGGTGGACGCGGCCGATCCAGCGCGGCAGCAGGCCCTCGCGGCCGGCGTTGAAGATCAGCCGGGCCTGCGAGTTGACCGCCGCGATCAGCACGCCGACGGTGGAGGTCAGGCCGGCCAGGTACGCGATGACCGCCACCTTGGCCAGGGTGGAGTGGGCGACCGTGATGAACGGGATCGGCGCCGCCGCGAGCGCGGTCCCGTTGTCGCGGAAGCCGCTGACCGTGGAGTAGGCGACCAGTATGTACAGCACCGCCATCGCCGCGATCGACAGGTAGACCGCGCGCGGCACGTTGCGCCGCGGGTTGCCGGTCTCCTCGGCCAGCGCGGCCGAGTTCTCCCAGCCGATGAACAGGTACACCGCCAGCGGGAAGCCCGGAGCGAGCCCGCTGAAGCCGTTGTTCAGGTGGCTCCACTCGAACGGCGCGGCGGACAGGTGGGCGCCGTTCTTGATCAGCGCGGCGATCGACACGATGACCAGGACCAGCATCTCGAAGCCGAAGAAGAAGCCGGCCAGCTTGGTCGAGACGGCCACGCCCCGGTACATCATCACCACCGACCCCGCGGTGAGCAGCACCGAGAAGATGATCCACGGCACGTTCCAGGCGAAGTAGTAATTCAGCACGTACTCCAGGAACCAGCCGGACACCGCCAGCACCGACGAGATCGCGATGATGTAGCCCGCCCCGCACAGGAGGGCGGTCGTCACCGCGCTGGTGCCGCCGAAGGACTTGCCGACGAACGTGATGAACCCGCCGGTCGACGGCTGGACCCGGGAGAACTGCGACAGCGTGTTGCCCAGCAGCGCGATCGCGATGGCGGCCGCGATGATCGTCAGCGGGGCCGCGATGCCGGCCGTCACGACGATGAGGCCGAAGCTGAAGAAGAAGCTGTACGCGGGGCCGATGTTCGCCATCGTCGAGGCGGCGATGTCCACAAGCCCCAGCGCGCCGCGATGCAGCCGCTCAGCGGATTCGGGCGCCTTGGTCTCCGAGAACGGAACGGACATGGTCCCTCCTCGTCTCCGCCGCCGTGCCCGGCGGCACTGCCTGCATTGTGGGGCGAGGCACAGCCCATGGGAAGAGCCGCGACAAACCCGTTATTCACCGGCCGTAGGGGACGACGCCCATCGAATCGAGTCGCCCGGGCCTCGGACGCCGCCCCCCATCATCCCCGGGCCTGCCCGGATTGGCAAGCGCTTTCCAAGCTGGCTAGCGCTGCGGGCGGCGGGGGAGCGTGCTCTCCCGCATGATCACCTCGCCTGGGACCGGCACGACCCGCGGCCGGCCCGGGTCGCCTTCGGAGAGCACCAGGCTGGCGGCCATCTCGCCCATCTGCTTGAGCGGCAGGCGCACCGTGGTCAGCGGCGGGGTGATGTCACGCAGGGTCGGGATGTCGTCGAAGCCGGCCAGCGCGACGTCGTCGGGCACCGAGATCCCGGCGGCCCGCAGCCGCGCCAGCGCGCCCACCGCCATCACGTCGTTGACCGCGAACACGCAGTCCGGCAGCGGCCCGCCGCCCGCGAGGATCGCGCTCATCGCCTCGTACCCGCCGTCCCTGGTGAACGGCCCGTGGACGATGCTGGCCTGGTCCAGGCCGAGGGACCAGGCGGCGAGCCCGGCGCGGAAGCCGCCGACCCGGTCGTGCCCGGTCAGCAGCGTGCGCGGCCCGGCGAGGACGGCGAACCGGCGGTGCCCGA
>JASIJN010000249.1 GCA_030050125.1 Streptosporangiaceae bacterium
GCCAGGCTGTTGCGGAAGAACAGCCACACCGTGCCGATGCCCGAGGCCTGGCCGCTGATCACCTGGGCGAAGTTCCCGAGCGTCGGATGGGAGGGCAGCAGGCTGGGCGTCAGCGAGTAGATCTCCTGCGAGGGCTTGAACGCCGTGGAAACCATCCACAGGATCGGGAACAGCGTGACCAGCGCGACCAGGACGCCGAGGCAGTTCAGGGCCATCTTTCCCGCTCGCCTGCGCGGCGCCCTGAGGCGCCTCAGCACCGGCTCGCTCACGCCAGCGCTCCCTGCCGGACCGAGGAGCGCACGTAGCCGACGGTGATCAGCAGCAGAATCATCGTGAAGATGATGGCCAGCGCGCCGCCGAGCCCGTAGCTGGGCGGGAACGTGAACGCCTTGTCGTAGATGTACAGGCCCAGGTTGAACTCGTTCCGGTTGGCCAGCCCGCCGGTCAGCAGGTACGTCTGGGTAAAGATGTTGAAGTCCCAGATCACCGAGAGCAGCAGCAGCACCAGGAAGATCGGCTTCAGCAGCGGGTAGGTGATCCGCCAGAACACCCGCCACGGGCCCGCGCCGTCGATCCTGGCCGCCTCGTACAGCTCGGCCGGTACGGTCTTCAGCCCGGCCAGGGTGCTGACCGCGATGAACGGGAACGACGTCCAGACCACCAGCAGGGTCAGCACGGTGTAGGCCGGCAGCGCCCCGGTGGTCGTCCAGTTGTACCCGGCCCAGTCCGTGCTGCCGACCAGCCAGTGCGGCATCTTGCTCAGGGTCCAGTCGACCAGCCCGCCGTCCGGGTTGAACAGCCAGTAGAACAGGACGCTGCCGGACACCGGAGGGGTGGCCCAGGCGAGCAGCGCGGCGCCGGACACGAACGCGGACATCTTCCCGCCGAGCCGGTTCAGCAGCAGGCCCACCAGGGTCCCTGTGACCAGGGTCAGCGGCACGACCACGGCGGCGAAGATGACCGTGATCCGCAGCGCCAGCCAGAACTCCGGGTCGGCGAACGTGGTGCTGAAGTTGCTGAGGCCGACCCACTGGACCGGCGCGGCCCCGGTGATCTGCGGCAGCCCGTAGTTCTGGAACGAGTACAGCGCCATCTGGGCCAGCGGCCAGAAGTAGACCAGCGCGAGCCCGACCAGGGCCGGCACCAGCAGCAGGTAGGGACCGATCCGGTGCCGCCGGACGAAGGCGCCCCACCGGGCGCGCCGGTCTCCGCGGCGGCCCGCGACGCGGGCCGCCGTCCCGCTCGCCCCGGAGAGCTGCACCGCCGTGTCAGCCATGCCTCAGGCCACCCCTCCCGCGCGGACCAGAGATCCCGGCCGGCCGCTGGGGCTGGCCGGCCGGGATGACGAGCGAGCAGATCAGGATTCAGAACCAGTGTTCAGGACGTTCTGCAGCTCGGTGTTGGCCTTGTCCACCGTGGCGGTGACATTGGCCCCCTGCATGAGCGACTTCATCATCGTCGGGATGATCGCGTCGGTCGCGTCCGCCTCCGTCCAGTACTTCGTGTTCAGCGGCGAGATCTGGGTGTAGGCGGCCGCCTTGGCGAACCCGGACATGATCTGGCTGCCGGAGTACTTGCCGCCGGTCAGCGACGAGGTGAACTCGGGGAAGAAGCCCTGCAGGTTGGCGAACGTGGTCGCGTTGGCCGGGCTGTCCATCACGCTGATCAGGTCCCAGGCCGCGGTCTTGTTCGCGCTCTTGGCCCAGACGCCGAGGTCGGAGCCGCCCGCGAAGGCCGGGGCCGGGTTCGGGCCGTTCTCGCTGGGGATCGGGAACGAGGCCCAGTCCTTCTGGTACTGCGTGCTCACGGCGGTGAGCGACGACTCCGCCCACGGGCCGTCGATGTACATGTCGAGCGTGCCCTTGGCGAAGTCCTCGTCGCTGCCGCCCGAGGTGGCGCCGGGGGCGCCGAGCTCGGTCTCGCCGATGTACTTCGGCGGCGACACGTGGTCGGTCAGCAGCAGGTCGGCGTAGAACTCGATGCCCGCCTCGGACTGCGGGGAGTCGAGCTCGGCGACCCACTTGCCGCCCTTCTGCACCGCGACCTGGCCGCCCGCGCCCCAGATGAAGCTGACGATCGCGTTGGTGTAGTCGCTCGGCGCGCCGAGGCCGTAGGTCCCGGGGAACTTCGCCATCAGCAGCTTGGCGTCGGCGACCAGCTGGGCCCAGGTGGTGGGCGGGGAGGTGATGCCGGCCTTGGCGAACTCGTCCGTGCGGTACCAGATGCCGCGCACGCCGCCGAACCACGGCACCGCGTAGTAGTCGCCGTCGATCGTGTCGTTGGCCAGGTTGCCCGCGATGAGGTCCGGGCTGCTGCTCCAGGCCTTCACGTTGCCGGTGATGTCGGCCAGCATGCCCTGGGCCGCGACGCCGGGCGTGTCGGTGTTGCCGAGCTCGGTGATGTCCGGGCCGCCCTTGCCGCTGGTGATCGCGTTCGTCCAGTCGGTGGTGCGGTCCGTCCACGGGATCCAGTCGACGACCACCTTGGTCTTCCCGTACTGCGGGAACTGCTTGTGGAACTGGGCGACGACCCCGTTCATCCAGGTGACCTGGGACGGGACCGATGCGCCCATCCGCCACACGGTGAGCTTGGCGGGCGCCGCCGAGGCCGTTGGCGCTGAGCTGCTGCTCGAGCCGCAGCCCGCGACCCCGGCTGCGGCTCCTGCGAGCGCGACGGCAGCGCAGATCGTTGCTGCCGATCTGGTAAGTTTCACTGCTCGGTCTCCCTTCCGGGCTACTCTCGCGCAGGCACGTCTACCGGCGGCGCGTCCGCTGCGACCGAAGGTGATGGATCTGCGGAAAAACTAACAGGAAACTTTCCTATAAGATAGAGTTCGTTGCCAGATTGAGACACAACCCGTTCTGGCGGGAGCCCGCGGAGCCGGCCTGACCCGGCCGGGCCGCCGTACGGTACCCACAGCCACGCAAGGGGGCGGCATTGGAGCGACGGCCGGGAACGCCGAGCCTGCTGCGCGAGCTGAACGACCGCGCGGCGCTGGAACTGCTGCTCACCGGGGGCCCGATGACGCGAGCGCAGCTCGGTGAGCAGACCGGCCTGTCCAAGGTGACCGCGTCGCAGCTGCTGGCCCGGCTCGAGGAGCGCGGCCTGGTCCAGGTGGCCGGGGAGCTGGCGGGCGGGCGCGGGCCGAACGCCGCCCTGTACGGCGTGGTGCCGTCCGCCGCCTACGTCGCGGGGCTGCACGTCGAGCACGACGAGGTCAGCGCCGGGGTGGCCGACGTCACCGGGCAGGTGGTCAGCGAGGTGTCGGTGGACCCCAACGGCGGCCAGAACCCGGTCGAGCTCGTGCGCGGCGCGGTGGCCGCGGCCTGCCGCCCGGCCGGCGTGTCGCCAGACGCGCTGCGGGCGC
>JASIJN010000250.1 GCA_030050125.1 Streptosporangiaceae bacterium
TGAGCACTAAGCTCATTGCCACGACAATTGCCGGGGCTGCGGCCCGGCCCGGCCAATGTACCCTCATTCAAGGTCTCCTCCCGGTTATTGCATCGCGGGCACAGCATATCGGCCTAAACCCGGCTGCCTGCGGACTACGGGAGTAGCCGGCCGCAGCAAGACCGAGTGCGAAGGAAGGACCTGGGGAATGGACCAGCTAGCCCGTCAGGACAGCGGTGATCTCGAGGTCATCGGGCTGTGCAAGGACTACGTCCTGAACTCAGGATCACGGCGAGCGGTGCACGACGTATCCTTCAGGGTCGAGGCCGGGCACTTTTACACCCTGCTCGGCCCGTCTGGCTGTGGTAAGACCACCACCCTACGTTGCGTGGCCGGGCTTGAACGCTCCGACGGCGGCGAGATCCGGCTGGCCGGCACGGTGCTATCTGGCCCCGGCAGGCACATGCCGCCGGAGCGGCGAGACCTCGGGATGGTCTTCCAGAACTATGCGATCTGGCCGCACCTGACCGCCTTCGAGAACGTCGCCTTCCCGCTGCGGGTCTGCAGGCCGCGAGTCCCCCGGGCTGAGATCGCTCGCCGCGTGGAAGAGGTGCTGGCCCTGGTGCGACTCAGCGACCTGGCCGGACGGCCTGCGGTCGCGATGTCCGGCGGACAGCAGCAGCGGCTCGCCGTGGCCCGCGCCCTGGTCCGTCGCCCGCGCCTGCTGCTGCTGGACGAGCCGCTGTCCAGTCTGGACGCCAAGCTGCGCGACGCGATGCGCGGCGAGCTTCGGGAACTTCAGCGCAATCTCGGCATCACCACGCTGTACGTCACGCATGATCAGACCGAGGCGATGTCCATGTCTGATCGCGTCGCGGTCATGCAGGACGGGCAGCTTCGGCAGGAGGGAACGCCGGAGGAGATCTATTGCCGGCCAAGAACCCGCTTCGTGGCCGACTTCGTCGGGCGGGCCAACCTTATCGTCGGCACCGTTGCGGAGCGGCTGGCCGACGGCGACATCCTGGTGCATGCGCTCGGCTCTGTGCTCCGCACCCCCGGTCACGGCACCAATCCGGGTGACACGGTGACGCTCTCGCTGCGCCCGGAGAGCATCCGCATTCACCGGACACGGCCGGACGCACCCAACGTGCTCCCCGGAGTGGTCAAGAGCACCGAGTTCCTTGGCGAGATCATGGAGTGCCAGGTAGGGGTGGGCGACGCCACGCTCAGCGTGCGACAGGGTCCGATGGCGTCGGTCCAGGCCGGCGACCAGGCATTCCTGGAAATCGCGCCGCAGTCATTCATCGTGCTGCGCGAGAGCCGAGACGCCGGCGCGGGCACCGGGCAGACGGGAGCCGCCCGCGGACTCAGCCAACCTGCCTGCCCGGATGTGGCGTGACCCGGTCCCTGCAGTTCTGTGTCTGAGCATTTGCCGGGATGTTTCCGCCGGTCGGATCTGCTATAAAGAAACATGCGAATCCGTTCAGTTTTAGGCGTTCGTGTAAGTAGTGATTTGCAACGAGCCATTCCAGCGAGCGATGGGATACCAGGCACATGAGTACCGAGCAAAGCGGCAGCCTTGGATCATCAGCAACGACGGCAGCGCAATTCTGCCTGGTAACCCGATATGCCACCGCCTCACCAGAGGCAGCTGACGAGAATCAGCGCCGGGTCGAGGCGTTGTTCGCTGAGCTCGCCGAGACCCGCCCTGACAACATCACCTACCTGGTCCTGCGACTGGCCGACGACTCTTTCCTGCACATCGCCTTCCACGCTCACGCGGACGACGAGCCCAACCCGATCACATCCGCAGGCGCATTCGCGACCTTCACGGACGGCCACAGTGATCGACGCGAGGGCGAACTCGATCAGCAACGCGCTAGCCTCGTCGGGGCCTACGTCACGCACATCAGCTAGCGACCAGCCTGGCCGCACCGTTATGCGGCCAGGGTCGAGTTCAGGCACGGCACACGCTCCGCCGGTCACAGTGCTTGCGAACCTAGCTTCGGGCGTGCGCATGCGCTCCTGCTCACCGCTCTGGCGACATCGGAGGGAGGTCCAGAGTCCAAGCGGCCGCAGACCCCTGATCAAGATCGAAGTAATACCCGCGAACGTCGTCCAGCACCTCGCTGAAGGCGATGTAACCGTCCCCATCGGTATCGGTCTCGCGGAATCCGTCGCGGACGTGCTGCTCTGGCAGCCTCATCATGGCGCGGGTCCAGCGGACCTGGTCATCGGCGGTCAGCCTGCCATCGCCATCCGCATCAGCGATCTTCAAGATCGCCTCTACATACGGGAGATATCCCCGCTCCAGGGAGCCAGGCTCATCGAGCAGGGCGGCGGCGAAGGCGGCCTTGAACTCCGCCTCGCTGACCCGGCCATCGTGGTCCGTGTCGGCGGCAGCAAGTTTCTCCCACAACTCCAAAGACAGGCGCATCAGCGACTGGAGTGCGGGCGAATCGGGATCATGGCCGAACTCGGCGCCGAGCCGGGAGACGGGTTCCTCGAAGTCGCTCCGCTCGATAAAGCCATCCCCGTCAGTATCGTGGGTGCGGAACCGGTGGGCGAGCTTGCGATCAAGAAAAGGCGTAATCTCCATGGTCCCTCCTGCTGCCGCAACTGGTGAACGCGCATCGCAATCACAGCACGACCGGCAGAACAGGTAAAGGGCCTTCGAATGTGATCGGGAAGCGGTTATCGCCCGATCGTGTAGTGCTCCATTACTGGACGCAGGGCCGCTGAGCTGCGATTTGGCGTGGTCGGCCGGATAGGCCATGCTCGCGGCGGGATTTCGGCGGTATCAGACTTAATGTCCGTGAAAATGGTAGTAGCTTCGTCTTTGATGTGGCACACTGCGACCATGTGTAGCGTGCACTGGCCGGTGCCCCGTCGGGCATCGGCCCTGGCGGCGGGATGCCTGATCCTCGCCGCCTGCGGAGGTGGCGGCGCCAGCCATCACCCCACGGTGAAGCCGACCGCCAGTGCCATCAGGGCGGCCGAACCAACCAGCGGCCCGGCAGCCGTGGCCGCGATCACGTCCAACTGGAAGACCGTCTTCAACGGCGAGGCGCGGATCCCGGACCGGATCGCCCTGGTGCAAGACGGGCCGCAGGTGGCCTCGTTCGTCCAGGCCCAGTCCAAGACGTCGTTCGGAGCGGCCGCGACCGGGTCGACCGCGACGATTAGTTCGGTGATGATTACGTCACCGACGCAGGCCACGGTGCACTACGAGGTCCTGCTGCTCGGCACACCGTTGCTGAAGAACCAGGTGGGCACCGCGGTCTACCTGGACGGCGTCTGGAAGGTCGCCATCGCGAGCTTCTGCGGGCTGGCCTATCTGGAATACCCCAAGGGGAGCCCCAAGCTCCCCGCTGTCTGCCGCAGCTAGCAGGGTGGCCGATACGGTTGCGCGCGCCCGGGCTGGCATGCTCGCGCCGGGCCGCCGCCCCCTGGCCCTCGTTTCCCTGTGCACGCTGCTGTTCCTGACCTTTCTCGACAACACGGTGGTCAGCGTCGCGCTGGCCAGCGTTCAGCAGGACCTGCACGGCGGAGTCTCCGCGCTGCAGTGGGTGGTCGGGGGATATGCCCTGACCTTCGCCAGCTTCATGCTCGCCTTCGGGATGATGGGCGATAAGTTTGGCCGCAAGAAGATCATGCTGGCCGGAGCGGGGGTCTACTGCGTCGGCGCGGGGCTGGCGGCGGTCGCTCCCGGCATCGGGATCCTGATCGCGGCGCGGTCGGTCATGGGGCTGGGGGCGGCGGCGAGTGAGCCCGGCACCTTGTCGATGATCCGGCAGCTTTATCCAGATGAACGTAGCCGCAACCGCGCGCTCGGGATCTGGGCCGCGGTATCCGGGTTCTCGCTCGCGCTCGGCCCGGTCCTGGGCGGAGCGCTGGTCGGGGTGTGGAGCTGGCGCGGGATTTTCTGGTTCGACGTAGCGTTCGGCCTTGCCGCGCTGGTCGTAGCGGCCATGGTCCTGCCCGAGAGCATCGACCAGGGCGCAGGCCGGGTCGATCTGCCGGGCACCGTGCTCGGCGGGGGCGCGCTGGCCGCCCTGATCTTCGGCATCATCAACGGCGAGAGTGCCGGCTACGCCGCGCCCAGCGTGCTTGCGCTGTTCGCCGTGGCCCTGGTGGCGGGTGCGGCCTTCGTGCTGTGGGAGCGTCGAGCCCCGTTCCCGCTGCTCGACCTGAGTTACCTGCGGGTCCCCCGGTTCACTACACCCAACGTGGTCGCGTACTGCACGTACTTCGCCACGTTCGCGATCTTCTTCTTCACCGCGCTATACCTGGGCGTGATTGCCGGCTACTCCGCGTACCACATCGCGGGCCTGTTCCTGCCGATGACGGTGATGATGATCGTCGCGGCGCTGTTGGCGGGCCGATGGACGACCGTGGTCGGCGCCCGCTGGCTGCTGGTCGTCGGCTGCCTGCTGTTCGCGGCCGGCCTGCTGCTGACCAACGTGGTGATCAACCCCAATCCGGCCTACCTGCCGCTCACTGCGGCGCTGGGACTGGCCGGCGTCGGCATCGGCACCTGCGTCGTGCCGGTCACCTCGTCGGTGCTCGGGGCGGTGCCCGCCGCCCGGTCGGGGATGGCCGCATCGGCCACGAACACCAGCCGGGAGTTCGGCGCGGTCACCGGCATCGCCATCCTCGGTGCCGTCGTCAACGCCGAGTTGCGGTCGGGGCTAGTCAGCCGCATGACGCATCTGGGCGCCTCGGCTGCGCTCCAGCAATACGTGCTTCAGGTGATAGAGACGGGTTCGGTGTCCCTCGGCCATGGCAGCCCAACCGGAAACAGTCCGCTGGACCAGATCATCCGGGCGGGGTACGCGGCCTTCACCAGCGCGCTGCACGACGCGCTGTATCTGTCGGCCGCGCTGCTCGCAGGTGCCGCGCTGCTCTCCGCTGTCACCTTGCGCCAGCGCCGCCACGCGGCTTGAGCAACTCTCGCCCCCGTTCTGCTCCTCATCCGCGGCGATACCACGGGATATCTCCTCCCGGTCCGCGTCGGTCAGGGACCTGCGCGTTGCCCGCCACCTGGTTCCTCCTCGGCGATCACATAAGGCCTCCTCGGGGCACGGACATATAGCGGGCCCGGCGGAGCCACCGCGCAAATAGACGAGGTCATAACGAGCCGCGGCGCGTGTCCAAGGGCACGCGGCCGGAGCGCGTTGTCCGTGCGAAGCGTGTCATCCCGGCCGGCATGTTGAGCTTGCACTGGATGCGCAAATCTCGGGAAGTTGTGGCCATCCGGGCGATGATTTCGGCGGCCCGGTTCGGTCTGAGCTGATATGGGCCAAAAAACCACCAGGCGGGAGGCGGATGGGCACGCGCCTATATCGCCGGCCCGGCGGGAAGATCGATACCGGACGGCTGAGCCTCGACGCCGGCGTCGGCGCGGCGGCTGCCCTGGATGGATGTCCGGCAGGCGGCGGCCCGGGCCCGGCCGAGATCGGCGCGGCCGCCTGGCCGTGACCTGCCGTACCCGACAGCTGCGCAGCGGAGCGCAAGAGCCGCCGGACGCTGGCCATGTCCATGCGGGCGCTCAAGGGAAAGGCGCCATATTCTCCGGATCCCTGGCCCTTTCCGAAGATATATAGGGGAAGGTCGAACCTCTGCCGGAGGCCGACATTGGTGAATACAGGCACCCTGCGAATCAGCCTTCTTGGCCCGCTGGAGGTGCGTGACGGGGATCGGCTGGTCGCGCTGGCCGGAATGAAGCAGCGCACGCTGCTCTGTTTACTGGCGCTGAACCCCAGGTCATCGGTACCCGTCGACGCGCTGATAGTCGCGCTGTGGGGTGACGCCGCGCCGGCGACCGCCAGGGCCAAACTACACACGTACGTCTGCGAGTTGCGCAAGGCCCTCTGCAACGACTGCCAGGACCGCGCTCGTGGCTGGCCCGTACAGACCCGGCCAGGTGGTTACCAGCTCTGTGACGACGTCGATCTGGACAGCAGCGAGTTCGAGGCCGACGCCAGCAAGGCCAGGCACGCCGGCCGCCTTGGTGATCACGCCCAGGCGTCGGGACTGTTCGCCTGCGCGCTGGCCATGTGGCGCGGTCCGGCGCTCGCGGATGTGGAGTCCTACGCGATCCAGGCCGCCGCGAACGCCCTCAACGAGGAGCGGCTGCTCGCGATCGAGGGCAAGGCCGAGGCGGATCTTCATCTCGGCTGGTACGACGACGTGGTGGCCGAGCTGTCCCTGGTCTCTGCGGCCAACCCGCTGCGCGAGCGGCTGCGCGGGGAACTGATGCTGGCCCTGTACCGCCGCGGTGCCCGGAACGAGGCGCTCGCGGTCTTCCGCGACGGCCATCAGGCCATGACCCGCGAGCTTGGCCTGCCGCCGGGACCTCAGCTATGTCGGCTGCAGCAGCTCATGCTCCGCGACGACCCGGCGTTGTGGACCCGGCCCCCGAACGACCTGCTGTCGATGGAAGCGGCGCAGGACGCCGTCCGAACGCCGCCCGGTCCTCGTGATTCCCCTCCTGGTAGCCGCTGGCCTGCAACGTAAAGAGGCGGTGGTACTCACCGTCGGCGGCCATCAGCTCCTCGTGCGTGCCCTGCTCCGTGACCAGGCCGCCGCCGATGACGTAGATGATGCTGGCGTCGCGCACCGTGCTGAGCCGGTGCGAGATCAGCAGGCTGGTCCGGCCGGCGCGGAGGGCGCGCAGCTGCTGGTGAATGGCCGACTCGGCCTCGGCGTCCAGCCCTGAGCTCGGCTCGTCCAGGATCAGCAAGTCCCGGTCGGCCCGCATGAAGCCGCGGGCCAGGGCCAGCCGCTGCCACTGGCCCCCGGACAAGATCACGCCGACCTCTGGGTTATCCCGGTCGGCCGAGCCGAAGAACATCCGGCTGAGCATCGTGTCATAACCCCGGGGCAGTCGCGACACGGCCGCGTCGGCGCCCGCGAGTTCGGCCGCGTCGCGAATCTGGTCGCGGTCGCCCAGCCGGGCGAGATCGCCCATGCCGATGTTCTCGGCCGCGGTGAGGTCGTAGGACATGTAGTCCTGGAATACCGTGCCGATGCGCTGCCGCAGCTCGGCCGGGTCGGCCTCCCGGATGTCGACTCCGTCCCAGGTGATGCTGCCCCGGGCCGGATCGTAGAAACGGCACAAGAGCTTGACGAGGGTGGTCTTGCCCGCGCCGTTGAGCCCCACAACGGCCACCGCCGCGCCGGGCGGGATCACCATGCTCAGCCCGCGCAGCACCCACGGGTGCCCGTCGTCGTAGCGGAACCATACGTCCCGCAGCACGATGCCCTCCCGGAGGGCGGGAACCGGCCTGGGCTCGGCGGCGAGCGGCAAGTCAGGGCCGATCGACACCAGGTCGCCGTAATGGCTGAACAGCAGCATGGACTGAGTGAGCTGAGCGAGCGACGCGATCGCACTCGAGACGGCCGCCTGAACGCCGAGGATGGCGATCACGAACATGGTCACGTCGCCGATGGGCAGCTGGTGCCTTGCCACCTGCCAGATGATCCAGACGAGCCCAGCGGCTGAGATCGCCGACGAGAGCAGCGACAGCAAGCCTTCGACGCGGACGAGCCGGCGGTCGAGCGCCCGCTGGCCACTCTGGACCGACCGCATATCCGTGAGCATCCGCTCGCGAAGGAAGTCGCCGAGGCCGAACAGCCTGATCTCTTTCGCCGCTGCCTGATCCGTCAGCAGCCGGGCATAGAACATCTGACGGCGAGCGATGGGGCTGGCCCGCCAGGCCAGGTCGGCCTGCCTGCCGCTGTTGCGCAGCTGCGCCCAGACGGCAGGCACCGCCGTCGCCGCCACCAGGGCGGCCATCGCCGGGCTGATCACGTACAGCGCTATGCCCAGGGTGACAGCCGTGATCATGGCCTGTCCGATCCCCAGCACGGAGCCGGCGAACGAACTCCCCGTACTGCTGGAGACCTGCTGGGCCAGGCGAAGCTTGTCGGAGAAACGCGGTGACTCGAAACGGCTCATACCGGGGAATGCGTTGATCGCCCGGTACACGTTGTCCTGCACCAGCAGCCCGAGCCTGCGCCGCAGCTCCGATTCGATATACCGTCGCGCGTACGGCACGATCGCGGCGACCAGGCCCACGCCGCCGAGAGCGACGGCGATCACCAGGACATGACCCCGTATGAGGTCAGGCCCCCCTGTGCCCGGAGCGGCGCGGCCGCTCGGCGGGGTGCCGGCCAGGGCGTCGAGGACGGCGCGCTGGAGCCACGCGCTGGCCGC
>JASIJN010000026.1 GCA_030050125.1 Streptosporangiaceae bacterium
GGAGATGACGCTGCTCGAGCTCTCCGAGTTCGTCAAGCAGTTCGAGGACGCGTTCGACGTCAAGGCCGCCGCCCCGGTCGCCGTGGCCGGCCCGGCCGCCACCGGCGGCGGTGCCGCCGCGGCCGAGGAGGTCGAGGAGAAGGACGAGTTCGACGTCATCCTCGAGGCCGCGGGCGACAAGAAGATCCAGGTCATCAAGGAGGTCAGGACCCTGACCAGCCTGGGCCTCAAGGAGGCCAAGGACCTGGTGGACGGCGCGCCGAAGCCGGTCCTCGAGCACGTCAACAAGGAGTCCGCCGACAAGGCCAAGGCCGCGCTGGAGGGCGCCGGCGCCACGGTGACGGTCAAGTAGCGATGACGGCCGGGTAGCACGGCCGCGCCACGCGCGCGGATTGCCTCACCTGCCCGCCACGGGGGGCCGCCCCGTGGCGGGCAGCGGCGCGCATGGCGGCCGTCGCGAAGCAGCCGCAGGTCAGGGGGTACGCAACCAGCGGGCCGACGACTGCGCTGGCGCGAAACAATCGTGATACCCGCCTGGATGGAGGCCAAACCTTGACGTCTCTGTGACGTTCGTCACGTACCGTGTTCGGGCGGCGCGAGGGCCTGCGGGCTTGACGTTTCGCGGCGGAGGAGCGATGCTGCGTTGCAACCGTGAACATCACAGTGGCGTACAGTTGACCAGCGGTGTGTCCATAGACTACACTGCTAATTTGCGCTGCACTGTGACGTCCTCGGCATCCTCGAATATCCCTCGCGGCGTGCCCGCAGGGCGTTTCGCGTGCTCGCGCTAGCCGTCCGCCACAAGCTCGGAAGGACCCCTGTTGGCAGCCTCGCGCAGCGCCTCAGCCACCGCATCTGGTCCACGTCGCATCTCCTTCGCTCGGATCAACGAACCACTCGAAGTCCCCAGCCTCCTGGCCCTGCAGACCGACTCGTTCGACTGGCTGCTGGGCAACGAGCGCTGGCGGGCCCGGATTGACGCAGAGAAGAAGGCAGGCCGCAAGGACCTGCCCGATCAGTCCGGCCTCGAGGAGATCTTCGAGGAGATCAGCCCGATCGAGGACTTTACGGGGACCATGTCGCTCTCGTTCCGGGACCACCGGTTCGAGCCTCCGAAGTACTCCGCCGAGGAGTGCAAGGAGAAGGACATGACCTACTCCGCCCCCATGTTCGTCACGGCGGAGTTCATCAATAACAGCACCGGCGAGATCAAGAGCCAGACCGTGTTCATGGGCGATTTTCCGCTGATGTCGCCCAAGGGCACGTTCATCATCAACGGCACCGAGCGGGTCGTCGTGTCCCAGCTCGTCCGGTCGCCGGGTGTCTACTTTGACCGTCAGGTCGACAAGACCTCCGACAAGGACATCTACAGCTGCAAGGTGATCCCGTCCCGGGGCGCCTGGCTGGAGTTCGAGATCGACAAGCGCGACAGCGTCGGGGTCCGGATCGACCGCAAGCGCAAGCAGAGCGTGACCGTCCTGCTCAAGGCGCTCGGCTGGGACGAGGCCAGGATCCTGGAGCGGTTCGGCCAGTTCGAGTCGATGCGGGCCACCCTGGAGAAGGACCACACCACCGGCCAGGATGACGCGCTGCTGGACATCTACCGCAAGCTGCGCCCCGGCGAGCCTCCGACGCGCGAGTCGGCCCAGGCACTGCTGGAGAACCTGTACTTCAACCCGAAGCGTTACGACCTGGCCAAGGTGGGCCGGTACAAGGTCAACAAGAAGCTCGGCCTGTCCCTGCCGATCGGCCAGGGCACGCTGACCGAGGACGACATCGTCGCCACGATCGAGTACCTGGTCCGGCTGCACACCGGCGAGGAGGAGATGAAGTCGGGCGACCTGATCGTCCCGGTCGAGACCGACGACATCGACCACTTCGGCAACCGCAGGCTGCGCACGGTCGGCGAGCTGATCCAGAACCAGGTCCGGCTGGGCCTGGCCCGGATGGAGCGCGTGGTCCGGGAGCGGGTGACGACCCAGGACGTCGAGGCGATCACGCCGCAGACTCTGATCAACATCCGCCCCGTGGTCGCGTCGATCAAGGAGTTCTTCGGCACCAGCCAGCTCTCCCAGTTCATGGACCAGACCAACCCGCTGGCCGGCCTCACCCACAAGCGGCGGCTGTCCGCGCTGGGCCCGGGCGGCCTGTCGCGGGAGCGGGCCGGGTTCGAGGTCCGGGACGTGCATCCCAGCCACTACGGCCGGATGTGCCCGATCGAGACGCCTGAGGGCCCGAACATCGGCCTGATCGGCTCGCTGTCCTCCTACGGCCGGGTCAACGCGTTCGGCTTCGTGGAGACCCCGTACCGCAAGGTGAAGTCGGGCAAGGTCACCGACCAGATCGACTACCTGACCGCGGACGAGGAGGACCGTCACGTCATCGCGCAGGCCAACGCTCCGATCGCGGACGACGGGACGTTCGCCGAGAGCCGGGTGCTGGTCCGCCGCAAGGGCGGCGAGGTCGACTACATCGGCCCGGACGAGGTGGACTACATCGACGTCTCGCCGCGGCAGATGGTGTCGGTGGCCACGGCCATGATCCCGTTCCTGGAGCACGACGACGCGAACCGGGCCCTGATGGGCTCGAACATGCAGCGCCAGTCGGTGCCGCTGCTGCGCAGCGAGGCGCCGCTGGTCGGCACCGGCATGGAGTACCGTGCCGCGACCGACGCGGG
>JASIJN010000251.1 GCA_030050125.1 Streptosporangiaceae bacterium
GCCACCAGGGTCACCGAGTAGGACTCGAACAGGTCGGCCGCCATGCCGGCGCAGTCGCCGACGTTGTCGCCCACGTTGTCGGCGATCGTGGCCGCGTTCCGCGGGTCGTCCTCGGGGATGCCCTTCTCCACCTTGCCGACCAGGTCCGCCCCGACATCGGCCGCCTTGGTGTAGATGCCGCCGCCGACCCGCATGAACATGGCCAGCAGCGCGGCGCCGAAGCCGAAGCCCTCGAGCACGTTCGGCGCGTTGGCCCGGAAGATGAGCACCACCATCGCCGCGCCGAACAGGCCGAGGCCGACCGTGAACATGCCGGCCACGCCGCCGGTGCGGAACGCGATCCGCATCGCCGAGTGCTCGCCGGAGTCCTTGGCCGCCGCGGCGACGCGCACGTTGCCGCGCACCGTCAGCGACATGCCGGTGAAACCGGTGAGAGCCGAGAACAGCGCGCCCACGAGGAAGAAGATCGACCGGCCGAAGCGGACCCCGTTGCCGTCCGCCGGGAGCAGGAGCAGCACGAAGAAGATGATCACGACGAAGACGCCCAGCGTGCGGAACTGGCGCCGGAGATAGGCCGCCGCGCCCTCCTGGACCGCGAGCGAGATCTCCCGCATCTTCGGTGTACCCTGGCTGGCGGCGAGCACCTCGCGCACCAGCAGGCCGGCCACGCCGAGGGCACACAGGGCGATCACCGCCACGACGATCACCCAGGTCAGGTTGGAGCCGGATACCACCGGCCCGCCCGCCAGGGCGAGGTTGAGCCTAGACATCTGTCCTCCTTGACAGGACACACGAGCTTCGCGCAATGCTGGTGCCCAGTACAGCGTCACGGGCGGTGTCACGGCACTTAGGCGCGGAGTCGAACTTCGTCGAGCAGCGCCTCCACGGCCGTTCCGGGGAGTCTACGCATCTGCGTGGCTGAATAGTAATACGCCCCCGGTTGTATTGCCGCCATCGCCTGCTAACGCCCCGGTACCGGCCGGTCAGCGGGCAAGCCCGACCGACGGCCAGCTCATCCGGATGCTGGTCCCAGCGGATGTCTCCTCGATGTGAACGTCGTCGGCCAGTTCGGCGATGACCGCCAGGCCGAACCCCTGCGGCCGGCCTGTGTCGGTGACCTCCACCTCAAACCGCCCGGCCTGGTCGGTGAGCGCCAGCCGGACCGGTTCCGCGGGGCAGTGCAGCCGGTGGGCCTCGACCGCCCGCGAGCATGCCTCGCCGACGGCCAGCCGCACCTCGTCAAGCAGCGCCTCGTCGACGCCGCTGCGCCGCGCGACCGCCGTGGCGACCAGCCGGGCCGTCCGCACGTGGGCGGGCAACGCCGTGAAGCTGACTTCAACTGTGGGCATCTGCGCGTCAGCCGCTGGCTACTTCTCGGCTTTTCTGGCCGCAATGGCCTCGTCGACCGTGTCGTGGATGCCGAACACCTTGGTCAGGCCCGTGATCCGGAAGATCTTGAGTATCCGCTCCTGCGTGCATACCAGGTCCAGCGAGCCGTCATGGGCCCGGACCCGCTTCAGCCCGCCCACGAGCACCCCAAGCCCGGTGGAGTCGAGGAACTCGACCTTCTCCATATTCACCACAAGCTGATAGAAGCCGGTGTTCACCAGCTCGATCAGAAGCTCACGCAAGCGCGGCGCGGTATAGACATCGATCTCGCCCTCGACTTCGACGATCTCGATCCCATCCTTGGTGTGGTGATCCAACTTCAGATCCACAAAATCCTCCAGCGCCAAGCGGTCAGGGTCTGAGCGTGCAGCCCGCGAGCCGGAACGCGCGCCCCGCGGCGGGTCATGGTACCCGCGCGCATTCAATCACGCTCTGACGTCATGTCTATACCAGATCGGAGTTCGCGGCACTTCCCACAGGTCATGACACACTAAAACCCTATGCCTACGGTGCCAGTGTTCGCCGACGATGAGCTGCCGATCCCCCCAGGCGCCGCCCGGATCCTGGGAGAGGGCGCGCGATCGGGCAAGCTTACCCATCTGCAGCACGTTCCCGCATCTGAAGGCCGGCGCGCCGACTGGCCGGCCTGGGCCGCTCCCGAGGTGGTCAAGGCGTTCGAGGCGGCCGGGGTGCCCGCTCCCTGGGCGCACCAGGCGGCCGCGGCCGACCACGCGGCCGCGGGCCGGAACGTGATCATCGCGACCGGCCCGGCCTCCGGCAAGTCGCTCGCCTACCTGCTGCCCGCGCTGACCCGGGTGCTGGACGGCGGCACCGTGCTGTACCTCTCACCGACCCGGGCGCTGGCCGCCGACCAGCTGCGGATGGTGTCCTCGCTCGGCATCCCGGGCCTGCGCGCGGCCGTGGTGGACGGCGACACCCGCGCGTCGGAGCGGTCCTGGGCCCGGGCGCACGCGAGCTACCTGCTCACCACCCCGGACATGCTGCATCACTCGCTGCTGCCGCAGCACTCCCGCTGGGACGGCTTCTTCCGCCGCCTGACCTGCGTGATCGTGGACGAGTGCCATACCTACCGTGGGGTATTCGGCTCGCACGTGGCACAGGTCCTGCGACGATTGCGACGCGTCAGCGCCCATCACACATCGGCCAGAACGCCCCGTCTCGACCCGGTCTTTGTCCTCTGTTCGGCCACGATCAGCGAGCCAGAAACCTGTGCCCGGCTGCTGACCGGACTCGACGCGGTGGCCGTAACCGCCGACTGCGCCCCGCGCGGGCCGCTGACCTTCGGGCTCTGGGAACCGCCGCTCACCACGCTGCGCGGCGAGGCCGGGGCCCCGGTGCGGCGAACCGCCACGGCCGAGGCCGCCGGACTGCTCGCCGACCTGGTCACGGGCGGGATCCCGGCCCTGGCTTTCGTCCGGTCCCGGCGCGGCGCCGAGGCGGTGGCGCTGGGCGCCCGGCGGAGTCTGGCCGAGGCCGGGGCGGCCGACCTCGCGGACCAGGTGGCGGCCTACCGGGCCGGCTACCTGCCGGAAGAACGGCGGGTGCTCGAGGAAGGGCTGCTGACCGGCAAGATCACCGGGCTGGCCGCCACCACCGCGCTCGAGCTCGGGGTGAACATCGGCGGCCTCGACGCCGTCCTGATCGCGGGCTGGCCCGGCACCAGGGCCGCCCTGTGGCAGCAGGCCGGGCGGGCCGGGCGCCAGGGCCGCAGCGCGGTGGCGGTGCTGATCGCCAGGGACGACCCGCTGGACACCTACCTGGTGCACCACCCGGAGGCGCTGCTGAACCGGCCGGTCGAGGCGACCGTCCTCGACCCGGGCAACCCGTACGTGCTGGCCCCGCACCTGTGCGCGGCCGCGGCCGAGCTCGCGCTGACCGAGGCCGACATCGCCCTGTTCGGTCCCGGGGCGGCCGCCGTCGCGGCCGACCTCGGCCAGCGCGGGATGCTGCGGGGCCGGGCGGGCCCCGGC
>JASIJN010000252.1 GCA_030050125.1 Streptosporangiaceae bacterium
GATCGCCCGCCGACCGACCGCGAACCCGCCGCCGGGCGCTGGCCCGCCGAGCGCTGGCTCCCCGAGCGCTGGCGCGCGGACGGCCTCCTGAGCACGCCGGACGGGAGCGGGGCCGGCTCCTTGACCGCCACGTCGTGGTCGATCAGCCACGCGGTGGCCGACGCCGGGTTGAGCGGCTTGCTGAAGTACCAGCCCTGGGCGGCCTTGCACCCCATGGTCCGCAGCGCGGCCGCGACCTCGGCGGACTCGACGCCCTCGGCCACCGAGTCGATGTCCAGCGCCCGGACCAGATCGACGATGGACTGGACGATCACCTCGTCGTCCGCGGAGTCCAGCAGCCTGCCGATGAACGACGAATCGATCTTCACCTCGCTCACCGGCAGCCGCTTGAGCCGGACCAGCGACGAGTAGCCGGTGCCGAAGTCGTCCAGGCTCAGCGCCACGCCCAGCGCGGCCAGCGCCTCCACCGCGGCCACGGCGTACGCGGGCTCGCTGGTCAGCACCCGCTCGTTGATCTCGAGCAGCAGCGCCTCGGGCGGCAGGTCATAGCGCTCCAGGCCGCGGCCGATGGTCTCGGCCAGGCCGGCGTCGAGCAGGTCGCGGGCGGCCACGTTCAGCGACACCTGGACCCGCAGGCCATCCTGGCGCCACGAGGCGGCCTGGGCCAGCGTCCGCTCCACGACCTGGATGGTGAGGTCGCGCATCAGGTAGGACTGCTCGACCAGCGGGATGAACTCCTCCGGCGCCATCAGCCCGCGGACCGGGTGCTGCCAGCGGACCAGCGCCTCCATCCCGGCCGTCTGGCCGCTGTCCAGCAGCACCTTCGGCTGGAAATGCAGCTCGAGCTCGCCGCTGTCGATGCCGCGGCGCAGGTCGCCGAGGAGCGCCAGCCGGGCCGGGGAGTTGCGGTCGGAGTCGGCCACGTACCGCTCGACCCCGCTGCGGCGCTCCTTGGCCAGGTACATGGCGACGTCGGCGTGCTGCATCAGCAACTCGAAGCCGGTCGCGTCGTCCGGGTAGAGAGCGATGCCCACGCTGGCCTCGATGTCGAACGACATGCCCTCCAGCCGGATCGGCTCGCAGACCGCCGCGCGCAGCCGGGTGGCCACCTCACGGGCCGCGCCGACCTCCCGCACCGACGGCAGCAGCACGGCGAACTCGTCCCCGCCGAGCCTGGCCACCAGGTCACCGGGGCGCACGCTGTGCGTGAGCCGGTGCGCGACGATCCGCAGCAGCCGGTCGCCGACCGGGTGACCGAGGGTGTCGTTGACCTCCTTGAAGCGGTCCAGGTCCAGCAGCAGGAACCCGGCCCTGGTGCCCGAGCGGGCCGCGTCGGCCAGGGCTTCGCTGGTCTGCCGGACCAGCAGCTTGCGGTTGGACAGGCCGGTCAGCTCGTCATGGTGCGCCTGGTGCTCGCGCTGCACCGACAGCGCGGCGTTCATGTAGAGGGCGGCGAGCGGGAAGGCGAACAGCAGCACCAGCCACGCGGAGTCCGCCGCCATCACGACGGCGACCAGCGGTGCCGCCGCGATCAGCACCAGGTTGACCAGCGCCTGGAACGGCAGCGCCACGCGCAGGCTGCGCAGCAGCGGGGCCCGCGAGTGCAGCGCCACGGCGGTGCCGACCAGCACGAAGTTGACCGCGAAGCCGGCCGCCCCGGCGAACAGCACGCTGGGCAGGTCCGCTCCGGCCGGCACCAGCGGACGGTCCGGCGCGGGATTGATCCCGGTGACGGCCAGGGCCAGCGCGGCGGCCGCCGTGCTCAGGGTGGTCTGCGCCGCGTTGAACGCGACCCGGTGCAGCGCCTTGCGCTGGGCCAGCCCGACGGCCAGGGATGAGGTGGCCCGCAGCAGCACCGCCACCGGGAACCCCCAGTACAGCAGCGCGGCCAGGCCGAACGTCAGCGAGGCGACCGGGGACTCCAGGCCGGACCGGCCCGGCGTGGTGATCGGCCGTATCTCGCCGACCACCACCAGCGCGGCGATGACCCAGAACTGCGGATGCCGCAGCAGGTCCTCGAGCCCGGACAGCCGGGACGTGGCCCAGACGAAGACGGCGGCGCCGGCCACGATCACCACGGTCATGTGGATCCACAGCGGCGACCCGGGCCGCGGGCCGGTGTCCCTGGTGTCGTTCGGATCCTTCATGAACCGTCCTCATCGGTGCAATCGATTGCGCCGCGGGTCCCTCCGCGTTTGGCAGAAGCGTACGGCGAAAATCGTACTTCCCGAAGCCAATTGCATACTATCCGTTACATCGCGTCAGGCTGTAGTCATCCGGTTACTCTTCACTTACGGGCTTGGGCCCGGGGCTGGCCCCACGGCTGGCACTGCGTATCAGGCACCTCACTTCATGCAGTTGTCTATCCAGGGTGCCGCACCGCGCCGGCTCAGGCACGGGTATCGGGCGAGTCGGCGGCGAAGGGGGACGGAGAGGCGGCCTGGGCCGCGGCCGGCCCCCGCTCGAGCAGCACGCCAAGACCCGCCTCGTCCAGCACCGGGACGCCCAGGGCCAGCGCGCGGTCGTACTTGGATCCGGGGCTGGCCCCGGCCACCACGAAGTCGGTCTTCTTCGACACCGAACCCGCCACCTTCCCCCCCTGGAGGGCGATCTGCTCGGCGGCCTCGTCCCTGGTGAGCCCGGCCAGCGTGCCGGTCAGCACCACGGTGATCCCGGCCAGCGGCCCGGCCGCCGGCCCGTCGGCCGCGGGCACGCCCGCCGCGACGCCGAGCCCCTCTCCAGACAATTGCACCCCGGCCGCGCGCCATTTGTCCACGATCGCCGCGTGCCAGTCCACCTCGAACCACTCCCGGATCGAGGCCGCGATCGTCGGGCCCACGTCGTCGACCGCGACCAGGTCCTCCGCCGACGCGGCGGCGATCGCGTCGACCGACCCGAACGCCGCGGCCAGGGCCCGGGCCGCGGTCGGCCCGACGTGCCGGATCGACAGCGCGACCAGGACCCGCCACAGCGGCCGATGCCTGGCCTCCTCGAGGTTGTGCAGAAGCTTGAGCGCGTTGACGGTCAGCCCGCCCTGCTTGTTGACGAAGAACGGCGAGGTGGCCAGCTTCTCGGCGGTGAGCGAGAACACCTCGCCCTCGTCGCCCACCAGGCCGCCGTCCAGCAGTGCCATGCCCGCCTCGTAGCCGAGCACCTCGATGTCCAGGGCGCCCCGCGAGGCCAGGTGGAACAGGCGCTCGCGCAGCTGGGCCGGGCAGGAGCGGGCGTTGGGGCAGCGCCAGTCAACCCCCCCGTCCTCTCGCACCAGCGTCGTGCCGCACTCGGGACACTCGGCCGGGAACTCGAACGCGCGCTCGGACCCGGTGCGCAGATCGGCGACCGGGCTGACCACCTCGGGAATCACGTCGCCGGCCTTGCGCAGCACCACCATGTCGCCGATCAGCACCCCCTTGCGCGCCACCTCGTCGGCGTTGTGCAGGGTGGCCCGGTCCACCGTCGAGCCGCTGACCTTGACCGGCTCCAT
>JASIJN010000027.1 GCA_030050125.1 Streptosporangiaceae bacterium
CTCAGCCGGTCGTCGACCTTGGCGATCATCAGGTCCACGATCGCGAAGATCTCCTCCTGGCTGAGCTGGTGGAAGACGATGGTGTCGTCCACCCGGTTCAGGAACTCGGGCCGGAAGTGCGTCTTCAGCTCGTCCTGGACCTTGGCCTTCATCCGGTCGTAGGAGCCGCGGATCTGGCCGGCGGTGCCGAACCCGACCGAGACACCCTTGGAGATGTCCTTGGTGCCCAGGTTGGTGGTCATGATGATGACGGTGTTCTTGAAGTCAACCACCCGGCCCTGGGCATCGGTGAGGCGCCCGTCCTCCAGGATCTGCAGCAGCGAGTTGAAGATGTCCGGGTGGGCCTTCTCGATCTCGTCGAAGAGGACCACGGAGAACGGCCTGCGGCGCACCTTCTCGGTGAGCTGGCCGCCCTCCTCGTACCCGACGTAGCCGGGCGGCGAGCCGAACAGCCGGGACACCGTGTGCTTCTCCATGTACTCGCTCATGTCCAGCTGGATGAGCGAGTCCTCGTCGCCGAACAGGAACTCGGCCAGGGTCTTGGACAGCTCGGTCTTGCCGACGCCGGACGGACCAGCGAAGATGAACGATCCGCCGGGCCGCTTCGGGTCCTTGAGGCCCGCCCTGGTGCGCCGGATCGCCTGCGACAGCGACTTGATGGCCTCGTTCTGGCCGATCACCCGCCGATGCAGCTCTTCCTCCATGCGCAGCAGCCGCTGCGACTCCTCCTCGGTCAGCTTGAAGACCGGGATGCCGGTGGCCGTCGCCAGCACCTCGGCGATCAGCTCCTCGTTCACCTCGGCGACCGCGTCCATGTCGCCGGCCTTCCACTCCTTCTCCCTGGAGTCCTTCTTGTCGATCAACTGCTTCTCCGTGTCGCGGAGGGCGGCCGCCTTCTCGAAGTCCTGGGAGTCGATGGCCGACTCCTTCTCCCGCCGGACGTCGGCGATCTTCTCATCGAACTCGCGCAGGTCGGGCGGCGCGGTCATCCGCCGGATCCGCATCCGGGAGCCCGCCTCGTCGATCAGGTCGATCGCCTTGTCCGGCAGGAACCGGTCGCTGATGTAGCGGTCCGCCAGCTGGGCGGCCGCGACCAGCGCGTCATCGGTGATCGAGACCCGGTGGTGCGCCTCATACCGGTCGCGCAGGCCCTTGAGGATCTCGATCGTGTGCGAGATCGTCGGCTCGGCGACCTGGATCGGCTGGAACCTGCGCTCGAGCGCCGCGTCCTTCTCCAGGTGCTTGCGGTACTCATCCAGCGTGGTCGCGCCTATGGTCTGCAGCTCACCCCGGGCCAGCATCGGCTTGAGGATCGAGGCCGCGTCGATAGCGCCCTCCGCGGCGCCGGCGCCGACCAGGGTGTGGATCTCGTCGATGAACAGGATGATGTCGCCGCGGGTGCGGATCTCCTTCAGGACCTTCTTCAGCCGCTCTTCGAAATCACCCCGGTACCTGGAGCCCGCCACCAGCGCGCCCAGGTCCAGCGTGTAGAGCTGCTTGTCCTTGATGGTCTCCGGCACCTCGCTCTTGACGATCTTCTGCGCCAGGCCCTCGACGACCGCCGTCTTGCCCACGCCGGGCTCGCCGACCAGCACCGGGTTGTTCTTGGTGCGCCGGGAGAGGACCTGCATGACGCGCTCGATTTCCTTCTCCCGGCCGATCACAGGATCGAGCTTGCCCTCGCGGGCCGCGGCGGTCAGGTTCCGGCCGAACTGGTCGAGGACCAGCGAGGTCGACGGAGCCGCCTCCGACGGCGCGCCCGCGGCGGCCGGCTCCTTGCCCTGGTAGCCATGCAGCAGCTGGATGACCTGCTGCCGGACCCGGTTCAGGTCGGCGCCCAGCCGCACCAGGACCTGGGCGGCCACGCCCTCACCCTCGCGGATCAGCCCGAGCAGGATGTGCTCGGTGCCGATGTAGTTGTGGCCAAGCTGCAGCGCCTCGCGCAGCGACAGCTCGAGCACCTTCTTGGCCCGGGGAGTGAACGGGATGTGCCCGGACGGCGCCTGCTGGCCCTGGCCGATGATCTCCTCGACCTGCTGGCGTACCGCCTCCAGGCTGATGCCCAGCGACTCCAGCGCCTTGGCCGCGACGCCCTCGCCCTCATGGATGAGGCCGAGCAAGATATGCTCGGTGCCGATGTAGTTGTGGTTTAGCATCCTGGCCTCTTCTTGAGCCAGGACCACGACCCGGCGCGCCCGGTCGGTAAACCTCTCGAACATCTCGTCGCTCCCTCACAGGGCGGTCGGCGAGGCACACAAGGTGCTGCCCCTTCCTTCCGCATCGTAGCCGGTGCGCCGGGCGACGCCTCGCGTGCAATGTGTCACTCGCGTAAAACGTTCCCCGACGGCATGCGGTTCACCCCATAAAACCTGGGTCAGACGGGCAGTGTTCCCGGCTACGCCGCGAGCGAACGCGCGGCCTGGGACTTTGGCGCGTCGCGGCGCCCTCCGGCACGCGTCGCGGCGGACCCTTCCGGCGCGCGCCCTAGCGGACCCCCGGCGGACCGCGTCGCGGCGCCCTCCGG
>JASIJN010000253.1 GCA_030050125.1 Streptosporangiaceae bacterium
GCCGGGAAAAGCAGGCCGGCGAGGCGCTCGGGGCGGCGGCCGACGTGGCCGCGGCCGTGTTCGGCCGGTACGCGGACCACCTGGACGCCGTGGTGCTCGGCGGCGACCGGCGGGCGATCGCCGGGCTGCGCGACGACCCGAGGCTGCGGCCGTACTTCAAGCTCGCGGTGGAGCGGTTCCTCACCGTGCCCGACCCCCGGCTGGCCGTGCTCCGAACCGCCCCGAGGCTGTTCCAGGCGATCAGGATCCGGCTGGCCGAGCCGGCGGGGCCCGGGGCGCGGCCGGAAAACTGATTGCCGGGCCGGGCAACGGCTCGGGTAACCTGAACGCTGTGCAACCGCTCCTGTCGTGACATCCTGGCCGCCACTAGCGGTGGCGTCTGCCCAGGCATGTCCGTTATGTGTACTATGGAGCGATTGTACCGTGATCTCAGCACACGACCTCGAGCTGCGCGCTGGTGCCCGGCTGCTGCTGGAGGCGGCCACCTTCCAGGTCGCGGCCGGTGACAAGATCGGCCTGGTCGGCCGGAACGGCGCGGGGAAGACCACCCTGGCCCGGGTGCTCGCGGGGGAGATGGGGCCAGCCGCGGGCACCGTCCGCAGCACCGGCTCGGTCGGGTACCTGCCGCAGGACACGATGGTCGGCGACCTCGACGGCCTGGCGCTCGACCGGGTGCTGTCGGCCCGGGGCCTGGACATGCTCCTGGCCGACCTGCGCCGGGCCGAACTGGACATGGCCGACTCCGACTCGGCCCGCCGCGACGCCGCCGTGCGCCGGTACGGGCACCTGGAGGAACGGCTGGCGGCGCTGGGCGGCTACGCGGCCGAGGCCGAGGCCGCGTCGCTGAGTTCCAGCCTCGGGCTGCCGCAGCGGGTGCTCCGGCAGCCGCTGCGCACCCTGTCCGGCGGCCAGCGCCGCCGGATCGAGCTGGCCCGGATCCTGTTCGGCGGCTCGCAGACGCTGCTGCTCGACGAGCCGACCAACCACCTGGACGCCGATTCGGTGTCCTGGCTGCGCGAGCACCTGAAGGCGTTCCGCGGCGGCCTGGTGGTGATCAGCCACGACACGGCGCTGCTCGAGGCCGTGGTCAACAAGGTGTACCACCTCGACGCCGACCGCTGCGTCATCGACGTCTACAACCTGGGCTGGGCCAGCTACCTGGGCCAGCGCGAGACCGATGCCCGGCGCCGCAGGCGGGAGCGGGTCAACGCGCAGCGCCAGGCCACGGCCCTGCAGTCGCAGGCGGACAAGATGCGGGCCAAGGCCACCAAGGCGAGGGCCGCGCAGGTCATGCAGCGCCGCGCGGAGCGGCTGCTGGCCGGGGTGAGCGCCGACCGGGCCCCGGAACGGGTGGCCAGGATCAGGTTCCCGGTTCCCGCGCACTGCGGCCGCACCCCGCTGACCGCCCAGGGGCTCACCAAGTCGTACGGCTCCGCCGAGGTGTTCGCCGGTGTCGACATGGCCGTGGACCGCGGCGGGCGGGTGGTCGTCCTCGGCCTGAACGGCGCCGGCAAGACCACGCTGCTGCGGCTGCTGGCCGGGCTGGAGCAGCCGGACTCCGGTGAGGTCCGCCCCGGCCACGGCCTCCGGCTCGGGTACTTCGCCCAGGAACACGAGACCCTGGACGGCGAGCGGACCGTGCTGGAGAACATGCGCTCGGCCGCGCCCGAACTCACCGAGGCGGAGCAGCGGCGCATTCTCGGCTCGTTCCTGTTCTCCGGCGACGACGTGGCCAAGCCCGCCAGAGTGCTGTCGGGCGGGGAGAAGACCCGGCTTGCCCTGGCCCTGCTCGTCGTGTCGGGGGCCAACGTGCTGCTGCTCGACGAGCCGACCAACAACCTGGACCCGGGAAGCAGGGCCGAGATCCTGTCCGCGCTGCGCCGCTTCCAGGGGGCGATCGTCCTGGTGACCCACGACGAGGGCGCCGTGGAGGCGCTCGGGCCCGAGCGGGTCGTGCTGCTGCCGGACGGAGTCGAGGACGCCTGGAGCGACGAACTGACCGACCTGGTCGCGCTGGCCTGAACGACCGCGCGGGCGCCACGACCTGCCCGCCTCTGGCGCGGCGCCAAAAAGGCGAGATCTTTTGCGGGCGTGTGGGTAGCCGATCACGACTTCATGCGTGATCATGGCGAGAGACGGTAACGCAGCGGTCACTTCAGCTCACCGGGAGGTACGCGTGACCGAGACGCTCAAGAAGGGCACCCGGGTGACCGGTGCCGACCGCACGAAGCTGGCGGCTGATCTGAAGAAGAGGTACAACGCCGGCGAGAGCATCCGCTCCTTGGCCGGCTCCACCGGCCGTTCCTACGGCTTCGTCCACCGGATCCTGACCGAGACCGGGGTGTCACTGCGCGGCCGAGGCGGCGCCACCCGGGGCAAGGGCAAGCACTGAGCGGGGGCGCCCGTCCTTATCTGAGGCTGCGGCGGCCGGTCCCCCTCCCGGCCCGCCGCGCCCGCTGGGCCGGCGCCCGCTATGACCGGAGCCTGCCATGACCGTGAACCGAGCCGAGCTCGAGGCCTGCGGGCTGCGCCTGGACGTGGCCGGCGAGGTTGCCACCGTGACCTTGAACCGCCCCGAGCGACGGAACGCGATGACTCCCGGCTTGTGGCGCGGCCTGGCCGCGATCGGCGCCGGCCTGCCGCCGCGGACCCGCGTGGTCGTGGTGCGGGGCGCCGGGCCGTCCTTCTGCGCCGGGATAGACCTGCGGATGTTCACCCCGGACGGGGTGCCGGGCGAGGGCCCGCCGCTCAACCCGGGCGATCCCGGATTCGACGGCTTGGTCGCGTCCTGGCAGGAGGGCTACCTATGGCTGCGTGACCCGGGGATCGTGTCGGTCGCCGCGGTGCAGGGCCACGCCATCGGCGCGGGGTTCCAGCTCGCCCTCGCGTGCGATCTGCGCATCCTGGCCGACGACGCGAAGCTCTGCATGAAGGAGCCCGCGCTCGGCCTGGTTCCGGACCTGACCGGGACCAAGCCGCTGGTCGACATCGTCGGGCTGCCGCGGGC
>JASIJN010000254.1 GCA_030050125.1 Streptosporangiaceae bacterium
GTGGCCATGGCGCAGCTGGTGGTGCACTTCATGACCGACCCGGTGGCCGGGCTGCGTGAGATGGGCCGGGTGACCAGGCCCGGCGGATTGGTCGCGGCCTGCGTATGGGATCACGCGGGAGAGCGCGGCCCGCTGGGCGCGTTCTGGCGGGCGGTGCGCGAGCTGGATCCTGCGGCCGACGACGAGTCGGACCTGGCCGGGGCGCGCGAGGGCGATCTCGCCAGGCGGTTCGCGGCCGCCGGGCTCGGCCGGGCCCGGGCCGCGACGCTGACCGTCCGGGCCCGCTACGCCACCTTCGACGAGTGGTGGGAGCCGTTCACCCTCGGCATCGGCCCGGCCGGAGACTACGTCGCGTCCCTGGATCCCGAGCGCCGCGGCCTGCTGCGCGAGCTGTGCCGTCGGCTCCAGGGTCCGGCGCCCTTCGAGATCGACGCGACCGCCTGGGCCGTGACCTGCCCCATACCCGACTAGCCCGACCCGTCAGGTAGCTGAGCGGTCAGGAGTTCAGGTAGCGCACCACCGCGAGGACGCGGCGATGGTGCTGCTCGTCGTCGGGCGGCAGGTCCAGCTTCATGAAGATGCTGGCCACCCGCTTTTCCACCGCGCCCATCGACACCACCAGCGCCTCGGCGATGGCCGAGTTCGACCGTCCCTCGGCCATCAGCGCGAGCACCTCCCGCTCCCTGGCCGTCAGCCGGGCCAGCGGGTCGGCCCGGCGGCTTCGGGCCAGCAGCTGCCGGACCACCTCGGGGTCGAGCGCGGTGCCGCCCGCGGCCACCCGGCGCACCGCCTCGATGAACTCCGCCACGTCGGCGACCCGGTCCTTGAGCAGGTAGCCGATGCCCTCGGTGTCCCCGGCCAGGAGCTCGGTCGCGTACCGCTCCTCGACGAACTGGGAGAGCACCAGCAGGGCCACCCCGGGCCAGCGCCGCCGGATCTCGATCGCCGCGCGCAGCCCCTCGTCCCGGTGGCCGGGCGGCATGCGCACGTCGATCACCGCCAGGTCCGGCTTGTGCGCCTGCACCGCGCTCAGCAGCGCGCCGGCGTCTCCGACCCCGGCCACGACCTCGATGTCGTCCTCGGCCAGCAGCCGGGTGATCCCTTCCCGCAGCAGGACGCTGTCGTCGGCGATCACGGCGCGCACGGAACCACCGCCTCGATGTGGGTAGGGCCGCCCGGCGGGCTGGTGACGGTGAACGTCCCGTCGATCGCGGCGACCCGGGCCGCCAGCCCGGCCAGGCCGCCGCCGGGATCGGCCCGCGCCCCGCCCTGCCCGTTGTCCTCGACCAGGACGCGGAGCAGCCCGGCCGCCTCGTTGATGATCACCGACGCCCGGGTGGCGCCGGAGTGCTTGGTCACGTTGGTGATCGCCTCGGCGACCACGAAGTAGGCCACGGCCTCCCGGGTCGGGTCCGGCCGGCGGCTGAGGGTGACCTCGACGTGGACCGGGACCGGGCAGCTGGCGATGAGCGCGGACAGGGCCGCGTCGAGGCCGCGCTCGTCGAGCACGGACGGGTGAATGCCGCGCACCAGGCTGCGCAGGTCCTCGATCGCGGTCTTGGCCTCGTCGTGCGCGCGGTGGATGAGCGACTTCGCCGCCTGCGGGTCGCGCTCGAATTTCGCTTTGGCCAGGCCGAGCTCCAGGGCGAGCGACACCAGCTTGGGCTGCAGGCCGTCGTGCAGGTCGCGCTCGATGCGGCGGCGCTCGGTCTCCGCGGACTCGACGGCGAGGGTGCGGGCCTCGCCGAGGCGCCGCACCTCCGCCGACAGCTGGCCGCTCCGGCTCGGCCCCAGCAGCCAGCGGACCAGGCTCACGTCGATGGCCGCGCCCAGCCTGACCACCAGGGGCCAGCCGAACAGGCAGGCCACCCCGACCAGCGCGTGCGCCGTCGACGGCCGGTTGGTGAACCCGGCCACGATCCCGAGGATGACGAATGTTGTGGCGGTCAGCGAGGCGCAGGTGACCGGCGGGCGCACGAGCTGGTAGATGACCAGCCGGCGAACCGCGGGCGACTGGGCCCAGGCCTTCTGCCGCTGCCGGAACGTCAGGTCCGCCCCGGAGTCGGGCAGCGGCGCGGGCTCGACGCGCACCCGGGCGAAGCGCCGCACCCGGCGGCGGTCCAGGCCGGCCATCCTGGCCGCGAGCCGGAGCGTGAACGACAGGACCAGCATCCCCAGCCCGACGATCCAGGAGAGCGCGGCCGAGACCAGGAGCGCGAAGACCAGCACCACGAAGAACAGCGCGCCGGTCAGCAGCGAGACCACCAGGCCGGCCAGGGCGCGCCAGGTGCGCGGCGAGATCGGGCCGAGCAAGATGGCCCGGCGGATCGTCATGGCGGGCGCGTCGCCCGGCCCCGCCAGAGCGCGCGTGCGGGCGGCCTGCACCGAAGGCTGGTCTCCCACAGCAGCCACGATACGCAAACAGCCCGGCCATGGCGGGGGGACGAGCCGGTGCGAGATAGCGTGCGGTCATGGCGATGCAGACTCGCCCCCTGGGGCGGACCGGAACGGACGTGACCATCCTCGGGTACGGGGCCATGGAGCTGCGCGGCCAGCCGCACGGCCCGAAGATCGACGACGAGGACGCGGGCCGGGTGCTGGGAGCGGTGCTGGACGGCGGCATCAATCTCATCGACACCTCGATCGACTACGGCCGGAGCGAGGAGCTGATCGGGCGGTATCTCGGGCATCGGCGCGAGGAGTACTTCCTGGCCTCCAAGTGCGGCTGCCTGCTGGAGACGCCGCCCGGGATCAGCCCGCCGTTCCCGCACGACTACAGCCCCGGCAACGTCCGGGCCGGTGTCGAGCAGAGCCTGCGGCGTCTCGGCACCGACCGGCTGGACCTGGTCCAGGTGCACATGTCTCCCAGCCGCGCCCGGCTGGAGGCGGATGACACCGTCGAGACCCTGCGGTCGCTGCGGGACGAGGGCAAGGTCCGCTTCATCGGGATGTCCGGCATACTGCCGAACCTGCCCGATCACATCGCGATGGGCGTGTTCGACGTGTTCCAGATCCCCTATTCGGCGGTGCAGCGCGAGCACGAGAACCTGATCACCGAGGCGGCCGCCGCAGGAGCGGGCACGCTGATCCGGGGCGGCGCGGCCCGCGGTGCCCCGGCCGAGGAGAAGGCCTGGCGCCGGGGGCCGATCGGCCTGGACGAGGGCGAGGCCCGCCGCCGCTGGGAGTCATCGGGCGTGAGCGACCTGCTGGGCGACATGAGCCCGCTCGAGTTCGTGCTCAGGTTCACGCTCAGCCACCCGGCCCTGTCGAGCACGATCGTCGGCACGTCCAGCCTCGGCCATCTGCGCGTCAACCTGGCCGTCGCCGAGAAGGGCCCGCTGCCCGCCGACGTCTACGCCGAGGCCAGGCGCCGCCTCGAGCCCGCGCAGATCATCTCCTGACCACATCGCCCTCCAGGGGTGAAGACGGCCACGCCGGCCGCCGGGAATCCTGGCGCGATGAGCAAAGAACCAACAACGAAGCGGGCCGGCCGCAGAGCGATCGCCTGGCCGGCCCGATGGGCGGCCGCCGTCCTGGTTTGCGGCGGCATGGTAGTGATCGCGGCGTGCGGATCCGGCGGCTCCGCCGCGGCCGGGTCCAGCTTGTCGCTGGACGCCGCTTCGCCCTCGGCGCAGGCCAAGGTCAACTGCGGCAACGTTGACTCGCTGCGCGATTCGCTGCAGAGCCTGTCTCACATGACGGTGAGCGCAAGCTCGCAGGGCGCGCTGACCAAGCAGGTCACGAACGTCCAGAAGCAAGCGACCGCCCTCAAGACCCAGGGCAACGGGCGATTCGCGAGCCTGAGCAGCGAGCTGACCGCCTCGGTCGCTCAGTTCAGCAAGGCCGCGGGCGAGCAAGCCACCAACCCCGCGGGCGCGCAGACGCAGGCGACCACGGCGCTCAACGAGCTGAAGGGCAAGACCCCGGCGATCATGACCGAGCTGAACAAGGCCTGCCCGAAGCCGTCGACCTAGCCCGCCACGCGGACAGGACGGGACCCGTCCCGGACCACGGGGCGGGTCAGCCGATGTCGTGGCGGTGGGCGTAGCCGATCGCCGCGGCCCGGTCCCTCGACCCGGTCTTGGCGAAGATCCGGCTGATGTGGGTCTTGATCGTGTGGTTGCTCAGGTACAGCTGCGCGGCGATCTCCGGGTTGGTCATCCCGCGGGCGATGAGGCCGAGGATCTCCGCCTCGCGCTGGGTCAGCCCGTCCGGGGGCGGTCCCGGCGCGGGCGCGGGCTTCGGCACCGCCGTGGCCGCGAGCAGCGTGGCATGCACGCGGGGATCGAAGACCGTCAGCCCGGCCGCGGCCGCGTGCAGCGCCCGGGCGATGTCGCTGTGGTCGGCGTCCTTGGTCAGGTAGCTGCGCGCCCCCGCGTGCAGGGCGTCGAGGACGGAACCGTCGTCGGCGTAGGTCGTGAGCACGACGATCGCGACCTCGGGGTGCTCGGCGGTCAGCCGGCGGGTGGCGCCGATGCCATCCAGGACCGGCATGTGCAGGTCGAGCAGCACCGCGTCGGGCTTGTGCTCGGCCACGAGCCGCAATGCCTGCTCCCCGTCGCAGGCGGCGCCGACCACCTCGACGTCGGGCAGCCCGTCCAGCAGCAGCACCAGGCCCTCGCGCACGCTCGCCTGGTCATCGGCGATCACGATGCGCAGCGGCGGGCCGACCGCCGGAGAGGTCATGACGCCATGCTCTCAGCATCGTGACGCGGCAGCTGCGCGGTCACCACCCACTGGCCGTCGCGGCGCCCGGCCGCCAGGGTGCCGTTGAGCAGCCGGAGCCGCTCCCGCATGCCGGTCAGGCCGTAGCCGCCGTTGACGGTGCCCAGGTCCGCAGGCTGGCCGGCGGCGCCGGGCGGCAGGTCGTTGCGGACGGTGAGCCGCACCTCGGCATCGCCGTAATCAATGCGGACCGCGACGCCCTGCCCCTCCGCGTGCTTGGCCGCGTTGACCAGGGCCTCCTGGGCGATCCGCAGCAGGGCGATCGTGGCGTCCGGCGGCAGCGCGGCGGGGACGCCGCCGGTGTCGAAGCTGACCTTGACGTGGTAGCGCTGCGCGTAGGTGTCGCTGACCCGGGCAAGTTCCTCGTTCAGCGGCAGGGTGCCGGCGCGCAGGGCGTGCACCGCCCGGCGCGTGTCGACCAGGCCCTCGGCGGCCATCTGCTGGGCCGTGGCCAGGAGCTCGCCCGCCCGTTCGGTGTCCTTGTACAGCACCGAGCGCGCGGCCTGGATCTGGATCCCGAGCGCGCCGAGCGAGTGGGCGAGCACGTCGTGGATCTCCCGGGCGATCCTGGCCCGCTCGTCCAGCAGGTCGGCCCGGCGCTGCTCGGCCCGCAGCTGTTCGTTCTTGGCCAGCAGCATGGCCGCCTGCTCCGCCTGGATCCGGTAGGCGGCCCGGTTGCGCCCGATCACCAG
>JASIJN010000255.1 GCA_030050125.1 Streptosporangiaceae bacterium
CGGTCGAACAGCGCGCCCCACGCCTCCAGCTCGTAGACCCGGTCCGGGGCCTCCTTGGCGTGCAGCTCGGCCATCCGCCAGTTGTTCAGGAACTTGCCCCCGCGCATGGTGTCGCGGAAGTGGACCTGCCAGTTGTCGTTCGGGTTGGAGTTGCCCATCGCGGCGGCGCAGCCGCCCTCGGCCATGACCGTGTGCGCCTTGCCGAACAGCGACTTGGAGATGATCGCGGTCCTCTTGCCCGCCTGCCGGGCCTCGATGGCCGCGCGTAGCCCCGAGCCGCCCGCGCCGACGACTACGACGTCGTAGGGGAGTCGCTGGATGTCAGTCATTGCCCTGCCTGCCTCAGTTGAAGAACCTCGGGTCGCTGAACACCCCGGCGGAGACGAGCCAGATGTAGAGGTCCGTCAGCATCAGCGTGCCGAGCGTGATCCAGGCGAACTGCATGTGACGCGCGTTCAGCCACGAAACCTTCGTCCAGGCCCAGTACCTGACCGGGTGGCGGGAGAAGTTGTTCAGCCGCCCGGCGGTGATGTGCCGGCACGAATGGCAGCCCAGCGCGTAGCACCACAGCAGGATCACGTTGGCCAGCATGATCAGCGAGCCGAGGCCGAACCCGAAGTTCCCGTCCGGCCCGCGGAACGCCTGCGCCACGTCGTAGGTGAGCAGGATTCCGACGAGCACGGCCGCGTAGAAGAAGTAGCGGTGCAGGTTCTGCCCGATCAGCGGGACCCTGGTCTCGCCGGAGTAGGCCGGGTGCGGCTCGCGCACGGCGCACGCCGCGGGGGCCCGCCAGAACGCCCGGTAGTACGCCCGCCGGTAGTAGTAGCAGGTAAACCGGAAGCCGAGCACGAACACGAGCGACACGAACGCGTACGGGATGATCGGCGGCACCGCCGGGATCCACCGGCCCAGGGTGCTCGACCCTGGCACGCACTCGCCGCTGACGCACGGCGAGTAGAACGGGGTGAGGTAGTGATACTTGGGCACCCAGTACCAGTTGCCGATGAACACGTGCACGGTGGCGTAGATGACCCAGATCGCGAGCAGCACCGCGGTCAGCCTCGGGGCGCGCCGCCAGTCATCCCTGCGCAGCGTGCCTTCCGAGATCTGCGCCCTGGTCTTGGCCGGCGCCACCGAGCCTGTAGTCATGGACGTCTCCGCACTGGGACTTAAACTCCGATCGCTCCGCGTCCCGCGCGACCTCGAGCCAGCGCGCCCGCGTTGCCGTGAGAACCCTATTCCACTGAATACCACTTCCGCGCCGGGGAGCGTGTCTTCCGGCGTGTGACTCTCACTACATCAGATAGGTCCGTGGCATCAGGCCGACGGGTCGGCCGCCCCGCGCAGTACCCCGCGGGCCGCGCACAGCTCGCGCACGTGGTCAAGCGGCACGGCGCGGCGTACGTGCCCCCCGAAACCGGTCATGGTCTCGGCCATGAACAGCGAGTTGAGAATGGCTTCCTCTGCGGCGTCTATTGCCGCGACGAACAGCAGGTCCAGTGCGGAATCGGGTACCGGCGCCGCGCCGGAGGGCGCGGTTGAAAAGGCCAGCGCGTAGTCGCCGCTGCGCCCCGAGAAGTCCGATCCCGTCCGGGCCATGCCGACGATCGAGCGCCGGGCCAGCCGGGTGAGGCGCCGTGAGTCCAGCGGCGCGTCGGTGGCCAGCACGATCACGCACGAGTTGCCGGGACCGGCGCCGGCGCCGGTCCCGGCAACTCGTGCGTGATCGTGCTGGCCACCGACGCGCCGCTGGACTCACGGCGCCTCACCCGGCTGGCCCGGCGCTCGATCGTCGGCATGGCCCGGACGGGATCGGACTTCTCGGGGCGCAGCGGCGACTACGCGCTGGCCTTTTCAACCGCGCCCTCCGGCGCGGCGCCGGTACCCGATTCCGCACTGGACCTGCTGTTCGTCGCGGCAATAGACGCCGCAGAGGAAGCCATTCTCAACTCGCTGTTCATGGCCGAGACCATGACCGGTTTCGGGGGGCACGTACGCCGCGCCGTGCCGCTTGACCACGTGCGCGAGCTGTGCGCGGCCCGCGGGGTACTGCGCGGGGCGGCCGACCCGTCGGCCTGATGCCACGGACCTATCTGATGTAGTGAGAGTCACACGCCGGAAGACACGCTCCCCGGCGCGGAAGTGGTATTCAGTGGAATAGGGTTCTCACGGCAACGCGGGCGCGCTGGCTCGAGGTCGCGCGGGACGCGGAGCGATCGGAGTTTAAGTCCCAGTGCGGAGACGTCCATGACTACAGGCTCGGTGGCGCCGGCCAAGACCAGGGCGCAGATCTCGGAAGGCACGCTGCGCAGGGATGACTGGCGGCGCGCCCCGAGGCTGACCGCGGTGCTGCTCGCGATCTGGGTCATCTACGCCACCGTGCACGTGTTCATCGGCAACTGGTACTGGGTGCCCAAGTATCACTACCTCACCCCGTTCTACTCGCCGTGCGTCAGCGGCGAGTGCGTGCCAGGGTCGAGCACCCTGGGCCGGTGGATCCCGGCGGTGCCGCCGATCATCCCGTACGCGTTCGTGTCGCTCGTGTTCGTGCTCGGCTTCCGGTTTACCTGCTACTACTACCGGCGGGCGTACTACCGGGCGTTCTGGCGGGCCCCCGCGGCGTGCGCCGTGCGCGAGCCGCACCCGGCCTACTCCGGCGAGACCAGGGTCCCGCTGATCGGGCAGAACCTGCACCGCTACTTCTTCTACGCGGCCGTGCTCGTCGGAATCCTGCTCACCTACGACGTGGCGCAGGCGTTCCGCGGGCCGGACGGGAACTTCGGGTTCGGCCTCGGCTCGCTGATCATGCTGGCCAACGTGATCCTGCTGTGGTGCTACGCGCTGGGCTGCCATTCGTGCCGGCACATCACCGCCGGGCGGCTGAACAACTTCTCCCGCCACCCGGTCAGGTACTGGGCCTGGACGAAGGTTTCGTGGCTGAACGCGCGTCACATGCAGTTCGCCTGGATCACGCTCGGCACGCTGATGCTGACGGACCTCTACATCTGGCTCGTCTCCGCCGGGGTGTTCAGCGACCCGAGGTTCTTCAACTGAGGCAGGCAGGGCAATGACTGACATCCAGCGACTCCCCTACGACGTCGTAGTCGTCGGCGCGGGCGGCTCGGGGCTACGCGCGGCCATCGAGGCCCGGCAGGCGGGCAAGAGGACCGCGATCATCTCCAAGTCGCTGTTCGGCAAGGCGCACACGGTCATGGCCGAGGGCGGCTGCGCCGCCGCGATGGGCAACTCCAACCCGAACGACAACTGGCAGGTCCACTTCCGCGACACCATGCGCGGGGGCAAGTTCCTGAACAACTGGCGGATGGCCGAGCTGCACGCCAAGGAGGCCCCGGACCGGGTCTACGAGCTGGAGGCGTGGGGCGCGCTGTTCGACCG
>JASIJN010000256.1 GCA_030050125.1 Streptosporangiaceae bacterium
GCCGGCGCGGTCCCGCTCAACGTCGACCTCGACGTCGTCCTGTCCGTCCTGGCCCACACCCTCTGCGCCGCGCTGCGCCGCCGCCTGCCCGGCTACCACGCCGCCACCCCCGACACCCTGCAGCGGCGCTTCCTCAACACCGGCGGCATCATCGAGAACCACCACGGGCAGACCACCATCCGGCTCGCCCGGCGCACCTACTCACCCATCCTGCGCCAGGCCAGCCTGCCCGACACCATCACCGTCCCCTGGTGGGAGGGCCGGACCCTCCGCTACCTATACGACTGACCACACTGGGGGACGATTCGCTTTGTGAAAATCGGCGTTAGTATCCCGCTCCCGTCTCGCGATTTCCCGCGCCAGCGGCCGGGAGCGCTGGCAGCTCGCGAAGTGTGTTCGGTAAGTGCTGTTGGGACAGCAGTTAGCGCACACGCTCCCGGCTGCGCGCTGCTGGCGCCACCGCGGCCTGGTCCGCCCGGTCTCGCGGTTCCCCGCGCCAGCGGCCGGGACGGCCGCTACACGAACTGCTCTCCGCCGTCGATGTCGTACGTCGCGCCGGTGAGCGCGGTGTTGCTCATGATGTGGACGGCCAGGGCCGCGACGTCCTCGGGCTCCACCACGCGGCCGATCGGGAGCGTGGCCCGCAGCTCTTCGCGGCGTGCGTCGAGCTGGTCTCCGAGCAGCGATGCCGACAACGGGGTATCAACGAACCCGGCTGCGATGAGGTTGGCCCGGACCGGCGCCAGCTCCAGCGCGAGCGCCGCGGTGAACGGGGGCAGCGCGGCGGTGGCGGCGGAGGCGATCCCCAGGCCGTGGCCGATCCGCCGGCCGCCGGTGCCGCCCATGAACAGCAGCGTGCCCCCGGGCCTCATCTTGCCCGCGGCGCTGCGGGCGACTTCGAGCGCCTGCACCACGTGGTCGCTGAGCGCCTGGCTCACCTGGGCCGAGTCCATCTCGAGCAGGGGCCCGTAGGTCGGGCGGCCGACCGTGATCATGACGTGGTCGATCGGCGCCGGCAGGTCCCGGAAGAACCCCCGCAGGGCAGCGGCATCGGTGGCGTCGAAAGCCGCGGTTTGCCGCGCGCCGACCTCCAGCGCGGCCTGTTCGAGCCGGTCGGGATTCCGGCCGGTGAGGACGACGTCGGCGCCCTCGGTCCGGGCGCGCCGGGCGGTCTCCAGCCCCATGCCCGCGCTGCCCCCGATCAGGACGACAACCTGCCCGGCCAGTTCCGGCTCGTGCCTGGTGGAGACGGACGTTGATGCGCTGGTCATGTGTCCTCCATTCCGCTGTCGGTGCCCTCCCACATAAAGTGCCCCGCCCCGGGCGAGACTCTCCTCCCGCCGCCCTGCGGTTGTCCTGCCCTCCGCGCCCCGGCTTTCCTCCGCGCCGCGCCGCCGCTCGCCTCCCCGCTGGCCCGACCCGCGGCTTCCTCGCCATCGGCCCGTTGGGCGTGTGCTTACTGCCCGATTGTCTGGTTCAGTTTGACGGAGTGTCCGCTGTATGGCACTGTACGTGGCGAAGCCGTCAACGGGGGATTCATATAGCTTTCGGCCGATACGTCCCCTGATATCAGGCAGCGTCGGGCCGCGGGCCTGACCCACATAACACCTGAGAGCCGCCACCATGAGCCTGCGTCACACGTCCATCCGTACCCGGATGTTCCTTCTGGTCTCGGTGCCGCTGCTGGCCCTGATCGGGGTCTATGCCTACGCGGTCGCGGGCCAGTTCGGGACGGCGGTCGGCCTGGCCAACGCGGGCAAGGTCAGCGGCACCACCATCACGCCGGTTTCCGACGCGATGGTGGCGCTGAACACGGAACGCAGCGGCGCGGTCATGTACCTGGTCACCCGGTCGAGCCAGGCCGCCGCCGCCTACCAGCAGGACCAGGCCGCGACCGATCGCCAGTTCCGCACCGTCGACACCATCACGAGGTCCGGGCCGGTCACGGCCAACGCGACCCCGCTGGAGAAGGCGGCTGCGGCCACGTTCCTGGCGGACGGCAAGGGCCCCCTGCAGACGCTGCGCGGCGAGGTGGCTTCCGGCAGCATCGGCCGGACGGCCGCCATCAACGCCTACAGCGCCATCATGGCCGACGGGCTGCGGGTCGGCGAACAGGCCATTCAGCAGACCTACGTGAGCCAGTCCCTGGCCACCACGGCGCGGCAGGAAGTGAACCTCTACGCGGCCGAGATGCTGGTCCTGGAGGAGAACGACATCTACTCCGGCGACGTGACGGCCCGGCAGATGCCTGCCGCCGATCAGAAGGAGTTCGCCCAGCTCGTCGCCGTGCGGCGGTACCTGGTGCAGGACGCCGTGCTGCAGCTTGATCCCGAGGCGAGTGGCCTGCTGCGCCGGGAGGTACCGGCCTCGCTGACCGCGGCCCTGACCAGTCAGGAGAACGCGATCATCGGCGCGCCGTCCATCGGCGCGAAGCCGCCGGTGCCGCTGTCGGTCTGGCAGCCCACCGCGGCGGCCTACGCCGGCCGTCTCGAGGTCGTGCTGACCAAGAGCCCGGCCTCGATCGAGTCGCAGGTGATCTCCTCGGCTCGCAGCGCCCTGACGACCTTGATCGTGGCGGCGAGCGTCGGCCTGCTCGCGGTCATCGCGTCGATCGTCTTCTCGCTCCTCATGGGCCGCCGCCTGCTGCGCCGGCTGGACGGGCTGCGCAGGTCGGCCCTGGACCTCGCCAGCGACCGGCTGCCGGACGTCATGGCCAGGCTCCGGGACGGCGAGACGGTGGACGTCGACGCCGAGGCGCCGCCGGCCGAGGCCGGCACGGACGAGATCGACCAGGTGCGCCAGGCGTTCAATACCGTGCACCGGGCCGCCGTGGAGGCGGCCGTGGAGGAGGCGAACCTGCGCGGCGGCCTCAGCAAGGTCTTCCGCAACCTGGCGCGGCGTAACCAGGCGCTGCTGCACCGCCAGCTTGGCCTGCTCGACGGCATGGAGCGACGGGCGGAGGAGCCGGAGCAGCTCGAGGACCTGTTCCGCATCGACCACCTCACGACTCGGATGCGTCGGCACGCCGAGGGCCTGATCGTTCTGTCCGGCGAATCGTCCGGACGTGGCTGGAGCCGGCCGGTACCGTTCATCGACGTCCTGCGGGCCGCCGTGGCCGAGGTCGAGGACTACACCAGGATCCGGGTCGAGGTCCGCTCCAAGACGGCGCTGGCCGGCCCGGCCGTGGCCGACGTCATTCACCTGCTGGCCGAGCTGATCGAGAACGCGGCGGTGTTTTCGCCGCCGAACACGGTGGTGCGGGTCCAGGGCGAGTTGGTGGGCCGCGGGTTCGCCGTCGAGATCGAGGACCGCGGCCTCGGGATCCCCGAGGAGCAGCTCGAAAAGATCAACCGCGACCTGACCGGTGTTCCCGCCTTTGACCTGGCGGGCAGCGACCGGCTGGGGCTGTTCATCACCGGGCGCCTGGCGCACCGGCACGGCATCAAGGTCGCCCTGCGCTCGTCGGTCTACGGCGGCACGACGGCCGTCGTGATCATCCCGATCAGCCTGATAGTCACCGACAGCGAGATCCCGGCGCTCGCGACCGAGGCGCGCGCGCTGCAGCCCGCCGTCGCCGCAGCCGCGCTGAGCAGCGGCAACGGGCACGCGGCCAACGAGCCTGCGGGCAACGAGCCTGCGGGCGACCGGTACGCCGGCGGCGGGCAGACGGGCAACGGGTAC
>JASIJN010000257.1 GCA_030050125.1 Streptosporangiaceae bacterium
TAGCACATTGTCAACAAGCGCCTTGGCTGGTAAGCGAACGCCGACGGTCTCACTGGACTCGCCCGGATCTCATACAAGGTCACGGCACCGCCAGCGACACCATCGGCTGGGGGCCAAGTCGGCAAGCGGCCTCACCCATGGTGGGTGATCCGGCTGCGGTGACCGGATCCTACCGTTGCGAAGCAGTCCGCACGTGACGCCCGAGTCGCAGGGAGCCAGCCATGACCAGGCCGTTTGCCGGCGTCATCAACATCGACATCAAGCAGTCCACGCCCGACTGGGCCCCGTACACCCAGCCGCGGGCGCCGGAGAACGCTCCGAACCTGCTGTACATCGTGCTGGACGACGTGGGATTCGCGGCGATGGAACCCTTCGGCGGGCCGATCCGGACGCCGACCCTGCAGGGCATCGCCGACCGCGGGCTGGCCTACACCAACTTCCACACCACGGCGCTGTGCTCGCCGACGCGCTCGTGCCTGATGACCGGTCGTAACCACACCACCAACGCGATGGCGGGGATCACCGAGATCACCGTTGGCTTCCCCAACGCCAACGGCCATATCCCGTTCGAGTGCGCGAACCTCGCCGAGGTGCTGGGCCAGCAGGGCTGGAACACCTACCACGTGGGCAAGTGGCACCTGACCGCCGAGGAGGAGATGAACCTGGCGTCCTCGAAACGTCAGTGGCCGCTGGGCCGAGGGTTCGAGCGGTACTACGGCTTCCTCGGCGGGGAGACCAGCCAGTGGTATCCCGACCTGTTCTACGACAACCACCCGGTCGCGCCGCCCAGGTCCCCGGAGGAGGGCTACCACCTGACCACCGACCTGACCGACAAGGCCGTCGAATTCATCCAGGACGCGAAGGCCATCGCCCCCGACAAGCCGTTCTTTCTGTATTTCTGCCCCGGTGCGGCGCACGCGCCGCACCACATCTTCAAAGAGTGGGCGGACCGGTACGCCGGACAGTTCGACATGGGCTACGAGGCGATCCGCGAGACCATACTCGCCCGCCAGAAGGCGATGGGGATCGTTCCGGAGAGCACGCAGTTGTCTCCCATCAATCCCTACGTGGGCGAGACCGGGCCGGACGGCGGAGGCTGGCCGGAACTCGACACCGTCCGGCCGTGGGACTCACTGGCCGAGGAGGAAAGGCGGCTGTTCGCCCGGATGGCTGAGGTGTACGCCGGATTCTTGAGCCACGCCGATCACGAGATCGGGCGGCTGCTGGGCTACCTGGAGCAGACCGGCCAGCTCGACAACACGATCGTGGTCGTTGTCTCCGACAACGGCGCCTCCGGTGAGGGCGGTCCGAACGGCTCGGTCAACGAGAACAAGTTCTTCAACGGGCTGCCCGACTCCGTCGAGGACAATCTCAAGCGCCTCGACGAGCTGGGCGGCCCGCGCACCTACAACCACTACCCCACCGGATGGGCGTGGGCGTTCAACACGCCGTTCAAGATGTGGAAGCGGTACGGGAACCTGCGCGGCGGCACCGCCGATCCGTTGATCATCTCCTGGCCGGCCGGAATACAGGCTCGGGGAGGAATGCGCCGCCAGTACTGCCATGCCGTCGACATCGTGCCGACGCTGTACGAGGCGCTCGGAATCGACCTCCCGGAGGTTGTGAACGGCTACCCGCAGAAACCGCTGGAGGGGGTCAGCTTCGCCGCGAGCTTCGACGACCCCAGCGCGGACACCGGCAAATACACGCAGTTTTACTCGATGCTCGGCACCCGGGCGCTGTGGCACCAGGGATGGAAGGCATCCAGCCTGGGCCCGGCGGCACCGAACGCATGGGGGCACTTCAGCGACCAGCGCTGGGAGCTGTTCCACACCGACACCGACCCCAGCGAATGTCATGACCTGGCCGGGCAAGAGCCCGAACGGCTGCGGGAACTCATCGACATCTGGTGGGTCGAGGCCGGGAAGTACCAGGCGCTGCCGCTGGAAACCCGCACCGCGGTCGAGGGATTCACCACGCCGCGGCCGGAGCTGTCGAGGCCCCGGACCCGGTACACCTATCTCCCGGGGGGCGCGGAGGTACCCGAGTCGCAGGCCCCGAAATTCCCGGGCCGGTCATACACCATCGCCGCGGAGGTAGACATCGACTCCGAGGACGCGCGCGGGGTGCTGTTCTCCCAGGGCTCGCGATTCGGCGGGCACGCGCTGTATGTCAAGGACGGGAAGCTGGCCTACGCCTACAACTTCGTCGGCGAGGCCGTCCAGATCGTGGAGTCGGACCAGCGGGTCCCGACCGGCCACGTGGTGCTGTCGGCGTCCTTCGAGCGGGACGGCGACACCATGCCGCCGCGGGGAACGCTGAGCCTGCACATCCGGGATCAGCAGGTGGCCAAAGGCACGATCATGACGCAGCCGGGGAGATTCGCGCTCGGCGGCGCCGGCGTGGCCGTCGGCCGCTCCGGAGCCGAGCCCGTCACCGACGACTATGCCGGCCAGCGCCCCTGGGCTTTCACCGGCGGCACGATCAAGCAGGTGGTCATCGACGTCAGCGGCACGCCGTTCGTCGACCTGGCGAAGGAAGCGGCGGCCGCCTATGCCCGCCAGTGACTGCCGCCGTGGGCCGCAGCCTCATCCATGGCGGGTGGTGTTGCCCAGGCCGGAAAGCTGTAGATGGGAGGTGAATGGTCGCCAGAAGGGAGCAGGTTCAGGTGCAGCACGCCGCAAGCGACCGGGCAGGGACACAGGCCGGCCTGGACGCGGCCGGAACCGGCCTGCGACCGGCGAATTTGCTGCGCACTACCCTTCTTGGGCCCCGGGGTGGGGGCACGACGCGCAGGCGCGCCTCGGATGCTGTCAGGTTCGGGGTCGCCGTTCTCGCGGTCGGCGTGTCCATCCCGGTCATGCGGGCCAACTCAGCCGTGGAGCTGACCATCCTGCATGCCCTGAACCCGCCGCCGACAGCCATCCGGTGGCTCGTCACGACCATGTTCTGGCTTGGCTCCGCTGGAGCGATCGCGTGCCTGGCCCTCGTCGGCCTGCTGGTACCGCGGCTGGCGGCGGTCCGGCGGATCGCCGCCGCGGCCGCGGTGACGTGGGCCGTATGCGCCCTGCTCGGCGCGCTCCTCGGGCCGGCCGCCGGCCGGCCGACCTCCGACGCGTTAGCCGGGGTCAGCACCACATTCCCGGTCACGCAGCTCGCGGTAACCATCGCGGTCGCCGCGACCGCGCTGCCCTACTTGAGCCGCCCCCTGCACCGCCTGGTGTCGTTTCTCATCGCGGTAGCGCCGATCGCCGCCGTCGTGGGCGGGTTGGCGCTTCCCGTGAATGCCGTCTCGAGCATTGCCATTGGCTGGGGCGTCGCCGCCGGCCTGCATCTGGCGGTAGGCTCGCCGCTCGGCCTGCCGTCACCCCAGGAGGTGGCCGACGGCATCGCCGGCCGGCAGGTCGCGGTGCACGGCCTGCGGCGTACCCACGATCAGCTGTGGGGGGTGGCGAAGTTCATCGGCCAGGACGCAGCGGGCCGCCGGATCGAGCTTTCGGTCTACGGCCGTGACGCCGCCGACGCCCGCATCCTGGCCAAACTCTGGCGGTTCTGCTTCTACCGGGACTCCGGGCCCACCCTTATCCTCGACCGGATCCAGCAAGTCGAGCACGAAGCGTACTTGATGTTCATGGCGGGCCGGGCCGGCGTTCTGGTGCCAGAGGTGCTCGAGGTGGGCCGGCTGGGTCCAGGCCGTGACGCGGTGCTGGTCAGCAGGCTGCCGAACGGCCCGGCCCTGCTGGCCGCCGATCCAGCGGTCGTGGCCGACGAGACTGTCGATGAGATCGTCCAGGCCGTGCTCAGGCTTCGGCGGGCCGGTATCGCCCATGGGGCACTCGGACCCGACACGATAGTGCTGTCGGCCGAGGGCGTTTGCATCAGGGACTTCCGCTGCGCCTCCGCGTCGCCTCCCGCCGGGCGCCTCGACGCCGACCTCGCGGCCGTCCTGGCCGCGGTCGCCGTGCGGTTCGGCATCGAGCGCACCGCCGGGGCGGCCGGCCGGGTACTCGACGCCGATGCGGCCCGGGGTGCCCTCGTCCATCTCCAGCGCTCGGCACTCGACCCTGTCACGGTCGGCTCCCTGCGGCAGCGCAAGGCCCTGCTCCCTGAGCTGCGGGCCGCCGTGGCCGGCGCGACCGGCATCGAGGTACCCAGGCTTGCCGAAGCCAAGCGGATCAGCTGGGTCAACCTGGTGTTCGGCATCGGGACGCTGATCGGGATCTGGGCGATCCTCGGCGTGCTTGCCGATGTCGCGGCGTCCTTTGACGTCATCAGGGGGGCGCGGCTGGGATGGGTGGCCCTGGCGTTCGTGTTCGCTCAGCTCCCGGTCGTGGCCAGCGCCCTCGCGCTGATCGGCTCAGTCACCGGCCAGCTCCCCTTCGGACGGTGCCTCGCCCTGGAGACCTCGAACATGTTCACCTCGCTGGTCGGCGGCGACGTCGCGGTTTTTGCCGTCCGGGTCCGCTTCTTCCAGCGGCAGGGATACGAGGCCTCCACCGCGGTCAGCTCCGGGGCCATCGCGTCCACGGCGAGCTGGGTGGCGAAGGGGCTGCTCTTTCTCGCGTCCGTCGGCTTCGCCGCCGGGACCTTCCATGCGCCGGCCAGCTCCAGTGGGCGGCAATCGGCTATCTGGATCGTCGTCGGCGTGGTGCTCGCGGCCGGGATCGCCGCCGTGCTGATCACCTTGATCCCGCGGCTCCGGCGGATGGCCAGCGCGCGGGTGCGGCCTCACCTGGTGAACATCTGGGCGGACGTCAAGACCATCGTCGCCGAACCCCGCAAGATCATGTATGTGATAACAGGTTCGTTGCTCAGCCAGCTCCTCGTGGTCTTCGCCCTGGGGGCAGCACTGCATGCCGTAGGTGCCCGGGCAAGCATCGCTGTCCTGCTTGTGGTCATCACGGCGGCCTCGATGATCGGCGGCAGTGTCCCGGTCCCCGGCGGCGCCGGGGTAGTCGAGGCAGGCCTGATTGCCGGGCTGACCAGCGCCGGGGTGCCCCAGGACCAGGCCGTCGCGGCGGTGTTCATTCAGCGGCTGTTCACCGCCTACCTCCCGCCAATATGGGGGTGCGTCACGCTCGCCTGGATGCGCCGCCGCGAGTACGTCTAGCCGCGCCGCCTACCCGCAGGGGTGTGGAAGGAGGAGTGATGGGCCAGGCCATCGGAGGATCCCTGCCGCTGGCGATCGGCATTGCGCTGAGCCCGGTCCCGATCATCGCGGTGGTGCTGATGCTCACGGCCAGGAAAGCCAGGGTAAATGGCCCAGCCTTTGTGCTGGGCTGGCTGATAGGCCTGGCGGTGGTCGGCGTGATCGTGCTGGCGATCGCCGGGCCTGCGGATGCCAGCAGTTCGGGCGCGCCCGCCACCTGGGTGAGCTGGCTGAAGATCGTGCTGGGAGTGCTTCTGCTCCTGGTCGCCGTTCGGCAGTTCCGGAGCCGTCCCCGCGGGGAAGCGGATGCAGCCCTGCCTCAATGGATGGGTGCGATCGAGAAATTCAAGCCCGGCGGCGCGCTGGGCGCCGGGACCTTGCTGGCCGCCGTGAACCCGAAGAATCTGCTGCTGGCCGTCGGCGGGGCGGCAGCCATCGCGCAGACCGGGATCTCGAGCGGCCAGCAGGCGATCGCCTACACGGTTTTCGCCATACTCGGCACACTCGGTGTCGCCGTCCCGGTAGTGATCTACTTCGCCCTGGGCAAACGGTCCGCCGATCTGCTGGGCAAGCTCAAGGACTGGATGGGACAGCACAACGCGGTGATCATGACCGTTCTGTGCCTGATCATCGGAGCTAAACTGATCGGCGACGCGATCGGCGCGCTGACCTGAGAGCAGCCGGAGGCGCTGCCGACCTCCCGGTAGGCCGCGTGTCCATCCGTTCCCGCGGGACCCGGGTGATCGATCGCTGTTCCCCCCATTCGTGGGATGAAACTCCTCCCAGGCGCGAGGTGGACTGAGGTTAGACGGCATGGGAGGCGCATGAGTCTCATGGCGAGATTCCAGGAAACCCTGCGCAGGCTGGCGATTGTCCCGGTGGCCGGTCTCGGCCGGGTCGTCTCGGCTGCCCCCGAAGTGGCGAGCGCGCTGGGCTATGACGTCGAGGCCGCGCTGGAGGCATCGGACGGTTACTGATCACCCTCCGCTGGCCCCCGTTTTGATGAGCAGCGCTTCAGCACATGGCGGGGAGACCGGACGGTTCCGCGGCAGGTCGGAGCCTGAGCGTTTCCCACGAATCGACTGAGCGTTTAGCACGAATCGGGGGATGCGCACCGCGCACGGCTGGGATGGAGTGATGACGTAGGCGAGGTACGCGGAAGGCGGGAGCGGCGGGTACCGATGGTGACCTATGCGACCCAGGAAGCGGGAGCGCGGGCAAAGCGGTCAGCGGTTTCGGTTGGAGATCCGATTCTGGTTTCCAAGATCACGGTGCCGCGCGTACCGGAGTGGGTCGTACCGCGCCCGCGGATCACCAGGCTGATCACCCAGGGGACCCGGTGGTGCCCGCTCACGGTCGTCACTGCTACCGCGGGCGCGGGCAAGACGATGGCCCTGGCGGTGTGGGCGGCGGCGCAGCCAGGCGCTGTTGCCTGGCTCTCCGTGGATGAGTACGACAACCGCCCGGGGGTCTTCTGGCCCTACGTGGTCGGCGCGCTGCGCAGATCCGGGGTGGCCCTGCCGAGGGCACTGTCGGCCGCGGCGCGGGGGCGCGCCGCCGAGCATGCGTTCTTGCTGCGGCTGTTGTCGGCGCTGGCTTCCCAGGACCCGCCGGTGACCCTGATCCTCGATGACTTCCATCTGCTGACGGAGCCAAAAATCCTCAGCGGGCTCGATTTCGCCCTGCGGAATGCGGGACCTGGACTGCGTCTGGTGATCTCCTCGCGGATGGACCCGCTGCTGCCGCTGCACCGCCGCCGGCTGGCCGGCGAACTGACCGAGATCCGGACCAGTGACCTCGCGTTTACCGTCAGTGAAGCTGGCCAGCTCATGGGCCAGCACGGCAGCCAGCTATCGGCAGATTCGCTGGAGTGCCTCACCCGCCGGGCCGAGGGATGGGCGGCTGGTATCCGCCTGGCCGCGCTGTCCATGGACGCCCATCCCGACCCGGACCAATTCGTCAAAGAACTGATCAGCGAGGACAGCGCCCTGACCAGCTTCCTGGTGGAGGAGGTGCTTAACGCCCAGCCGCCTGAGGTTCGGGAGGTTCTGCTGAGCACCTCGATCCTCGAGCAGGTCAGCGCTGACGCCGCTAGCGACCTGACTGGCAATGAGCGGGCCGACGGAATCTTAACGGCCCTGGCGCACGCAAACACGTTTGTCCAGCCGATCGGCGGTGGGTGGTTCCGCTACCACACCCTGTTCGCGGAGGTGTTGCGTCTCAAGCTGAGGCACCAGTTTCCGGACCGGAGCGCCGCATTGCATCTGCGCGCCGCTCGTTGGTACGAACGGAACGGTCGGCTCGCCGACGCGGTGCGGCACGCCGCCCAGGCCGGCGACTGGCAGCTTGCCGCCAGCATGGTCATCGACGGGCTGGCGGTCAGCGAGATCATCGACTCGGGACGAGGCCATTCCCTGGCCGAGGAGTTCGCGGGAATGCCGGCCGGGGAAACCTGGAGTACGCCCCAGCCGTACTTCGTCTCCGCAGCGGTAGCGCTGGTCCGGCACGGGCGCGAAGTTTGCGCTGCGGCGCTCGATGTCGCGGAAGGCTGCCTCGAGCGACTGCACACCGACCAGGAAGCCGCATGCCGACTCGCCGCGGCCATGCTCCGTCTCGCGATATTTCGCCGGACCGGGAATCTCGCCGGCGCGATGGGCGCGGCCGCCAGTGCCGAGACGATGGCTCGCGCGCTTCCGGCCGGGACGCTTGCTCAGCATCCCAGAATGCAGGCGCGGCTGCTGTCCGCCCGCGGCGCCGTGGAACTCTGGTCTGGCAATCTTGACGACGCGGCCGTCACTCTGGACGCTGGCCTGACCACTGCGGCGGAGTCGGGCGGAAGCTATGAACGAGCCGACTGCCTGGGTTATCTCGCTCTCGTAGAAGCCCTGCGAGGCCGACTGGGGCGCGCGGCGGACCTGGCTGCCCGGGCACGGTCGGCCCTGACCGCCCACGAGCAGCGGTCGCCTGCTCCGCGCCCGAACTCCGCAGCGCTCATCGCCCTCGCCTGGGTACACCTGGAGCATCATGATCTGCGCGAAGCCGACCAAGCGCTCAAGGAGATGAACGTCACGCTGACCGTAAGCCCCGACAGGTTCCTCAGCGGGCTGGCTTGTTCCGTGGCGGCCCGAGGCGCCCTTCTCGAGGGTAACGCTGCCATGGCCGAACGGTATCTGGCCAAGGCACGATCCGGGTGGAGCGTACCGGCCTGGCTCGAGCCACGACTGATGGTGGTCGAGTCACAGGTGGCCGCGGCCGTAGGCATCCACCAGCGGCCGTGGGTGCGAGCTCAGCGTTACGATACTCTCTCGGCTTCGTCGGATACCTCAGGTGAGGCCACCGGGCCGCTCGCTGTCGAGCCGCTCACCGGACGCGAGCAAGAGGTGCTGCGTCACCTTTCAGACATGCTGAGCACCGAGGAAATCGCTAGCGAGATGTTCATCTCGGCCAACACCGTGAAGTCACATCTCAAAAGCATCTTCCGCAAGCTCGCGGCGGATCGCCGCAGCGAGGCAGTTCGCCGGGCCCGCCAGCTCGAGCTGATCTGATCTCGCCGACGTATACAACGTTCGAGCTGAGGGGTCACAAACAACAGCTCGCACGTCCGGCAGCACGCCGGTGTTCACGGGCGCGGGTCGATCGGAAAATGTCAAGTTTACCTCCAGCAATCTTTCAGTAAATGGTCAGACTAATAGCTGACATTGTCGAGGTGCCTCCCGGGCGCCAGGTCTCCATGCCGTGCCCGGGAGGCACCCCAGAGCGCGCCCCGCCGGCCC
>JASIJN010000258.1 GCA_030050125.1 Streptosporangiaceae bacterium
GCAGCATCATGGAGTGATGCGCTACTTCTGTGACAGCGGGTGCCTTCGCGGATGACCGACCTGGCGGAGCAGCTGCCCGATGTGGCCTCGCTGCTGGACACCCTGGACGCCGAGAACTATCTCGCCGACCCCCCGCTCGGCACCGCGCTGTTCCTGGCGGCCCGGATGGGGCAGCCGCTGCTGCTCGAGGGCGAGCCGGGCGTCGGCAAGACGGAGGCGGCGAAGGCGCTGGCCCAGGCGATCGACACGCCGCTGATCCGGCTGCAGTGCTACGAGGGGCTGACGTCCGCCGAGGCGCTCTACGAGTGGAACTACCCGCGACAGCTGCTGGCCATCCGCCTGGCCGAGGCCCAGCACGAGACGCTGCGCGAGGCCGACCTGTTCGGCCCCGACTACCTGCTGGCCCGGCCGCTGCTGGCCGCGATCGAGCATCCGGGCCCGCGCCCGGCGGTGCTGCTGATCGACGAGGTAGACCGGGGCGACGACGAGTTCGAGGCGTTCCTGTTCGAGCTGCTGGCCGAGTCCTCGGTGACGATCCCCGAGCTGGGCACCCGGCGGGCGGCCTTCCCGCCGGTGGTGGTGCTGACCTCGAACCGCACCCGCGACCTGCACGACGCGCTGAAGCGGCGGTGCCTGTACCACTGGATCGACTACCCGGGCATCGACCGGGTCGCCCAGATCATCAGGCGCCGGGTGCCGGCCGCGGCCGGCTCGCTGCCCGGACAGGTGGCGAACGGTGTGGCCCGGCTGCGCCGCCTCGACCTGGCCAAGCCGCCGGGCGTGGCGGAGGCGATCAGCTGGACGGCGGCGCTGCAGATGCTGGGCGCCGAGAAGCTCGACGAGCAGAACGCGGAACAGACCGCGGGCGCCGTGCTCAAGTACGCCGAGGACCTGCAGACCGTGCGGGAGAGCGGGTTCGGCTCCCTGGTCACCAGCGATGGCTAGGGACCTGGCCGAGGTCTCCGCTCGGTTCGGTGCCGAGCTGCGTCGTGCCGGGCTGCCGGTCGGGCCCGGCCGCAGCGAGCGGTTCGCCAGCGCGGTGAGCATCGCGCGGCCGGAGACCGTCGATGCGCTCTACCGATGTGCCCTCGCCACGCTGGTGTCTGGCCCGGACGAGATCAACGTCCTGCGGGCGGTCTTCAACCGCGTCTTCGGCGGCCTGGACGACGCGGCGAACGGGGGCGCCGACCAGAACGCGCCCGCCATACGGCCTCCCGCCTCGCCCGAGAACCTGCTCGCCCGGGTCGCCCGGGCGGCAAAGTCGCATGTGAGCGACACCCAGCCCGCCCCGACCCCGGACGCGGGCGAGGACGGCCAGGACTCGCCCGAGCCGGAACCCGAGATCGAGCACCGCTACCTGGGCAGCACCGTCGAGCGGCTGGCCGGCAAGGACTTCGCCGAGCTGTCCGAGTCCGAGCTGTCCCTGCTGGCCGGGCTGATGCGCAGCATCACCCTGTCCGTGCCGCTGCGCCGCTCCCGCCGGGAGCATCGCAGGCCCGGAGGGCCTCGCACGGACGTCCGGTCGACCCTTCGGCAAGCCAGACGCACCGGAGGCTACGCGTTCAGGCTTATTTCCAGGGCGCCGACGCGGCGCCCGCGCCGGCTGGTCGTGCTCTGCGACATCTCGGGATCGATGGAGCCCTACGCGCGGGCCATGATCCAGCTGCTGTACTGCGCGGCCGGCGGGGCGCGGGCCGAGGTGTTCACGTTCGCGACCCGGCTGACCCGGCTCACGCCGGCCCTGTCGAGGACGCTGCCCGCGCTGGCGCTGCAGCGGGCGGGCCAGACCGCGCCGGACTGGCTCGGCGGGACCAAGATCGGGGAGTCGATCAAGGAGTTCAACGACGTCTACGGCCGGCGCGGCATGGCCAGGGGCGCGATCGTCGTGATCATCTCCGACGGCTGGGACACCGGCGACCCGCGGCTGCTGCGCCGCGAGATGGAGCGGCTGTCGCTGGTCGCCTACCGCATCGTCTGGGTGAACCCGCGGACCAAGAGCGCGAGCTACCAGCCCCTGGCCGCGGGCATGGCGGCAGCGTGGCCGCACTGCGACGCCGTGGTGAGCGCGCACACGCTGGCCGCGCTCGACCAGCTCGCCGACGCGCTCGCCGACCCGGTCCGACGGCGCGCTCCGGTCCGCCCCGTATCCGCGCGGTCGTGAATATGTGTTGAAGACCCCCGGGTCGATCCGGCTATTGTCGGCCGCGGGCCTGCGGCGCGGAAAGGGGGTCAGGTGGGTCACATCGAGGTGGCACACGTGAGCCATACCCTTCCCGACGGGCGGGTTCTGCTCGACGACGTGTCGTTCCGGGTAGGAGACGGCGCGGTCGCGGCGCTGGTCGGCCCGAACGGCGCGGGGAAGACCACGCTGATCACGATGGCCGCCGGGGACCTGACCCCGCAGTCGGGGTCGGTGACCTCCAGCGGCGGCGTCGGCGTCATGCGGCAGTTCATCGGCGGGATCAGGGATGAGTCGGCGGTCCGCGACCTGCTGCTGTCCATCGCCCCGCAGCGGGTGCAGGAGGCCGCGGCGCGGCTGGACGCCGCCGAGCTGGTCATGATGGAACGCGACGACGAGCCGGCCCAGATGCGCTATGCCGCCGCGCTGGCCGAGTGGGGCGACGCCGGGGGCTACGACGCCGAGGTGCACTGGGACTCCTGCTGCACCGCCGCGCTGGGCGTGCCGTACGAGCAATGCCGCTGGCGCGAGGTGCGGACCCTGTCCGGCGGAGAGCAGAAGCGGCTCGTGCTCGAATCGCTGCTGCGGGACAAGACCGAGGTCCTGCTGCTGGACGAGCCCGACAACTACCTCGACGTCCCGGGCAAGCTCTGGCTCGAGCAGCAGCTCGCGGCCACCCCGAAGACCGTGCTGCTCGTCAGCCACGACCGGGAGCTGCTGGCGAACTGCGCCGAGCGGATCATCACCGTGGAGGACCGGAACGTCTGGGTGCACGGAGGCGGGTTCGCCGACTACGCGCAGGCCCGCCGGGAGCGCAGCGAGCGGCTCGACGAGCTGCGCCGTCGCTGGGACGAGGAGCACGAGAAGATCAAGCAGCTGGTGCGGATGTACCGGCTGAAGGCCTCCTACAACGCGGACATGGCCTCGCGGCTGCACGCCGCGGTGACCCGGTTGCGCAAGTTCGAGGAGGCCGGCCCGCCCGAGCTCGCCCCGCGCGAGCAGAACGTGCGCATGCGGCTGCGCGGCGGCCGCACCGGCAAGCGCGCGGTGATCTGCGAGAACCTCGAGCTCACCGGGCTGATGCGCCCGTTCGACCTCGAGGTCTGGTACAGCGAGCGGGTGGCCGTGCTCGGCTCCAACGGCTCGGGCAAATCGCACTTCCTGCGGCTGCTGGCCGGCGACACGGTGCGGCACGACGGGGTGGCCCGGCTCGGGGCCCGGGTCGTGCCCGGGCTGTTCGCCCAGACGCACGTCCGGCCCGACCTGGACGGACGGACCCCGCGCGAGATCCTCATGACCTCCCACGCGTTGCTGCCCAACGAGGCCATGTCGGCGCTGGCCCGCTACGAGCTGCAGTCCTGCGCGCTGCAGCCGTTCGGCACGCTGTCCGGCGGCCAGCAGGCGAGGCTGCAGATCCTGCTGCTGGAACTGGCCGGATCGACGTTGCTGCTGCTCGACGAGCCCACCGACAACCTGGACCTGGCCAGCGCCGAGGCCTTGCAGCAAGGCCTGGAGTCGTACTCGGGCACCGTGCTCGCCGCCAGCCATGATCGATGGTTCGCTCGCTCGTTCGACCGGTTCCTGGTGTTCGGGTCCGACGGCGACGTGTACGAGGCACCCGGTCCGGTGTGGGACGAGGGACGTGTGGACCGGCCGCGCTGACCGCGGGGCTTGCTAGGCTTCAGAGATTCCATGGATCGCCGTCATCAAGCGACCAGTTCCGCCGCATGCAACTCGGAGGGGTGCGCGCCCGTGAAGAAGCTGCTCCTGCTGGCCCTCATCGGAGCCGGCGTTTTTGCCATCTGGAGAAAGGTCCAGGCTGATCGCGCCGAGCTTGACCTGTGGACCGAGGCCACCACGGACGACGCTTAGATTCTTCCCGCCGGATAGGCCGTGCCGGTACCCGAAGGCGAGCAGGCGACCGGCGTAATGCCGGTCACGGTTGCCTGCTGCTCCCTGATCGGCACGGTGGTTGTTGACGGCGGCACGGTGGACCGCGCGTATGCCGAGGCCATCGCCACGCAGGGAGTCGTGACCGGCACCGCCGCGTACGCGCGGTGCATGGCCCAGGTGCACCAGGAACGCGGACGCTACGCCGTCGACCTGCTGCGAGACATGTTCCCCGACAGCCTGGCGCGCGGCCAGGCCGCGCATCTCGCGCTGGACCGTTCGTACTGCGACGCGGTCGGCCGGGTCGGCGCCACGCCTGTCCCGGGGGCGGCGGCGGCCATCGAGAAGATCAAGGGCGCGGGCATCAGGTTCTGCGTGATCACAAGCTTCTCGCGCCGGGTGCTCAACCTGGTGCTGGACACGATCGGCTGGTGGGACCGCATCGACCTGGCGCTCAGTCCCGAGGACGTGCCCCGGGGCGCCCCGTTCCCCGACCTGGTCCTCGCGGCCAT
>JASIJN010000259.1 GCA_030050125.1 Streptosporangiaceae bacterium
GGCACCTAGCCGGGAGAGCGGCCGACCCCAGTGCCTGGGACTTGCGCGTTATTTCCGGCGCCGGCCCCAGATCCGTATGACGGCCACTCCCAGGATGGCCAGGCCGACCGCGGCCACCGCCAGGCGGACCTCGGGCCTCGCGACCTGTTCCTTCGCCTGCTCGCGCAGTCGGCGCACGTTGTTGGCCGGGCTTACTCGTTCCGCGAGGGCGTCGATGGTCTGCGCCAGGTTCTCCCGGGTGCGCTCGATCTGCGCGACAATAGCGTCCGGATCCTTCCCGGTTACCGTGCCTTGCACGGCGACCGTACCGTGCAATTCGACGGCGTTGTCCGGATCGGTATCGGCCATCGCAAGCGTCCCTTCTCTGCCCGCCCCCTTGGCGTGTCCCGAGTTCCCGCTAGTCTTCCAGGCTGGCCCCGCCCGCGCACGGCCGGGGCGCCGGCAGATCGGTTCGTGGCGCCCTCTGTCCCGACGAAGCGGCATAGTCGCGACAGGACCGGCAAACCTCGTGTTCCCCGGCCGCCCTGACCCTGGCCCTATCGGGCGGGGCGGATATGTCTCCTAATAATCACGCGAGGGGATCGGCGATTGGCTGGCAATGGATCGCTCGCGCTGCGTGGCAATCGCGAACAGCAGCGCGTCGATGAGGGCCAGGAACTTCACGGCGTGATCCCTGGTCACCCGGGTCGGGTCCGAGGAGGCCAGGTTGCGAAGCGTCACCACGCCGTCCACCGCCCGGACGACCGACTCCGGAACCAGCCCCTGATCGCGCGCGAACCTGGCCACGGCGGTCGGATCGCCGCTGCCCACCGGGACCAGCTTGCCCGCGGAACCCAGGAGTTCCCGCAGGGCCACCTCCACCGCCCCGAACGCCTGCCCGATGGCCGCCGCCGGATCCTCGTCGGCCACCGTGGCGAACCTGAGCAGCACCGGGATCGCGGGCCCGCCCGGCCGCCCGGCCGACACCGTCGCGGTCAGCTCGGCCTTGGTCTGCCCGGCGATCCTGTCGAACTCGGCGTCGGACTGGCCTGAGCGCAGCCGCCGCAGGCCGGACGCCAGTTGCGTGAGAATGTCCACGATCGGGCGGCGCAGGAATGCCACGATCGCCACGATCGCCGCCGGCCAGACGACCGCCTTGACGAAGTCGACGACGAACTGCAACCCGGACATGGAAGTACGGTAGCCGAAAACACCGGGTCACCGGCCCGGCTCGCGACCCCTGTCCGGGCCGCCCCGGCCCGCCCCGCGGCGCTGAACGGCCGGGCCGCGCGGCGGCGCATAAGCTGCTTTCCATGGTGGAGGCGGTCATTTTCGACTGGGGCGGGACGCTGACCCCCTGGCATACGATCGATCACTTCGCGCTATGGCGCGAGGTGTGTGCCCAGCATTTCACCGGCGATATTTCTGAACGCCACGCCTCGGCCATAAGGGCCGCCGAGCGGGAACTGTGGACCGCGGCCGAGCGCGAGCAGCGCAGCGCCACGATCGATCACGTGTTCGAGCGGGCCGGGGTGACCCCGACCGCGGCCTTCCTGGCCAGCTACTTCGAGGCCTGGCAGCCGCACACGCTCACCGACCCGGACGTGCCCGAGTTGCTCGCCTACCTGGGCGCTCGTCAGATTCGCGTCGGGGTGCTCTCGAACACGATGTGGCCCCGCAGCTGGCACGAGGAGGTCTTCCGGCGCGACGGCGTGCTCGACCTGATCGACGGCGCGGTCTACAGCAGCGAGATCGACTGGACCAAGCCGCACCCCGAGGCGTTCCGCGCGGCGATGGCCGCCGTGGGGGTCGGCGACCCGGCCGCCTGCGTGTTCGTCGGCGACCGGCCCTACGACGACGTGTACGGCGCCAAGCGGGCCGGGATGCGCGCGGTGCTGGTCCCGCACAGCGACGTGCCCGGATTCGAGGGGGCCGAGCCCGACGCGGTCATCACCAGGCTGGCCGACCTGGCTCCTGTGGTCGAGACGTGGCGTAACGCCTGAACGTGGGGCCGGTGGGATTCGAACCCACACTGTCAAGGACCTAAACCTTGCGCCTCCTGCCGTTGGGCTACGGCCCCAGCAATACCTCACCTGCGGTATATCAGACGCCGAGGTCGTTGCGGAGGCGGGCGACGTGGCCGGTGGCCTTGACGCCGTAGTACGCGCGCTCGATCTTGCCGTCCGCGCCGATCACGAACGTGGACCTGATCACGCCGACCGTCGTCTTGCCGTACATCATCTTCTCGCCGAAGGCGCCGTACGCCTTGAGCACCTCGCGGCCGGGGTCCGACAGCAGCGGGAACGTCAGGCCCTCCTTCTCGCGGAACCTGGCCAGCCTGGCCGGGGCGTCCGGCGAGATGCCGAGCACCGTGAACCCCGCGTCGGACAGGTCGCGCTTGCTGTCCCGGAAGTCGCAGGCCTGCTTGGTGCAGCCGGGCGTCATGGCCGCCGGGTAGAAGTAGATGATCACGGGGCTGCCGCGCAGCGCCGACAGGCTCACCTGGTTCCCGTCCGCGTCGGGCAGGGTGAAGTCGGGCGCAGGATCCCCTGGAGCCAGCCGATCGTCGCTCACGCGCACTCCCCTCCAGTCCGTGCCGGTCGCACCAAACCTACCGGGCGCGGCCGGCTAGCCTGCCGTCATGACGCACCCTTCGACGGATTCGCCCGCTATCGTAGGCCGGCCACGCGCGGTCACGGTCGCGGCCTGCGCCGCGGCAGTCGCCTTACTGGCGGGCTGCGGCGGCGGGACCGGCTCCGCCGCGTCGATGACCCCGCGCATGGCCATCAGCCTGGCCGCGGACCGGACGCAGAGCGTGAACACGATGGGCGCGATCATCTCGATCGACCTCAACGGCCCGGCCGGCTCGATCACGACCGGCACCGTCCAGGTTCAGCTGAAGCCGAGCCTGCTCGCGGACGAGAACCTCGCCATCGTGACCCAGGGGCAGACGCTCCCCTTGACGGAGATCGTGTCCGCGAAGGCCGTCTACCTGAAGTCGACCGCGTTCTCCTCGATCTCCGCGCTCGCCGGGCAGACCGGCAAGGCCTGGATCGAGCTCCCGCTCTCCGACATGTCGGGGAAGTCGGCCGCCATCTTCTCGAACCTGCTGCAGAACGTTCAGAACGGCGATCCGCTGACCCAGACCAGGATGCTGGCCGCCTCGAAGAACGTCCGCGCGGTCGGCAGGCAGGTCGTCGACGGCGTCCGGACCACGCACTACGAGGGCACGTTCAGCGCGGCGGACGGGCTGGCCGAGCTGCCCGCCAGCCTCCGCAAGCAGGCCGCGCCCATGCTGAGCCTGATCACCGGCGCCGTCACGTTCAACGTCTGGATCGACGCCAGCCACCAGGTACGCATGATCACCGAGGTTGAGACGGTCATGGGCGAGACCGTGGACCAGAGCATGAACATCTCGTCCGTCAACCAACCGCTGCACATCGCCCTGCCCGCCCCGAGCCAGGTGATGGTCGTGCCGGCCAGCTCGCTCGGCACCGCCAGCGCGAGCAGCTGAGCGACGGGCCGGTCACCCCAGAGCGGCCGCGATCACCGGGGCCAGCGCGCGCAGCGCGCGGCCCCGGTGGCTGATCGCGTCCTTCGCCTCCGGGCTCATCTGCGCCGTGGTCAGCTCCGACGAGTCCGGGACGAAGATCGGGTCGTAGCCGAACCCGTTGCTGCCCCGTGGCTCGCGGATCAGCCTGCCGTAGAGCGCGCCCTCGCTGAGGTGCTCCGGCCCGGACGGCAGCACCAGGGCCGCCGTGCAGAAGAAGTGCGCGCCGCGCCGGTCGTCCGGCACGTCGGCGGTCTGGGCCAGCAGCAGCCGCAGGTTGGCCTCGTCGTCCCCGTGCCCGCCGGACCAGCGGGCCGACAGCACGCCGGGCATCCCGTTCAGGGCGTCCACGCACAGGCCGGAGTCGTCGGCCACCGAGGGCAGGCCGGTGAACTTCGCCACCGCCCGCGCCTTCAGCAGCGCGTTCTCGGCGAACGTGGCACCGGTCTCGGCCACGTCCGGCGCCCCGGGGAACTCGCCGAGACCGGCCAGCTCCACCCATACGTGCTCGACGGCCAGGATCCGCTCCAGCTCGACTAGCTTGCCGGGGTTGGCCGTGGCCAGGACGAGTCTCGGCCGGCCCGATGGGGAGGAGCCGGCGCGTTCAGAACTCATGTCTGGGACAGCGCGCGGCGCTGGATCCCGGTCAGCTCCCGGCAGCCGGCCACGGCGAGCCGCAGCAGCTCGTCGAGCAGCTCGCGGCCGAACGGCTCGCGCTCGGCCGTGCCCTGGATCTCGACGAAGCTGCCGTCGCCGGTGCAGACCACGTTCATGTCGGTCTCGGCCGCGACGTCCTCCTCGTAGCACAGGTCCAGCCGGGGCTGCCCGTCGACGATCCCCACGCTGACCGCGGCCACCGAGCCGACCAGCGGGTCGCCCTTGGTGCGCTTGCGGCCGCGCAGCCAGGAGATCGCGTCGGCCAGCGCCACGTACCCGCCGGTGATCGCGGCGGTGCGGGTGCCGCCGTCGGCCTGCAGCACGTCGCAGTCCACGATGATCGTGTTGTCGCCCAGCGCCTTGGGGTCCACGCAGGCCCGCAGCGACCGGCCGACCAGGCGGGAGATCTCCATGGTCCGCCCGCCGAGCTTGCCCTTGACCGACTCCCGGTCGCCGCGCGTGTTCGTGGCCCGCGGCAGCATCGCGTACTCGGCCGTGACCCAGCCCAGGCCGCTGCCGCGGCGCCATCGCGGCAGCTCCTCCGAGACGCTGGCCGCGCACAGCACGCGGGTCGCGCCGAACTCGACCAGCACCGATCCCTCGGCGTGGTCGAGCCATCCCCTGGTGATCTTAACCTCACGTAGCTGTTCCGGGCCGCGCCCGTCCGGTCGAGACATGCGGGCCAGCGTACCGGCACCTGTAAGTGGGTGGCCCGGTCGGGCGCCCCGGCCCCGATCCAGTGGTACACCTCGCGCACGCCGTCGGCCAGCGGGACGGCCGGCCGCCAGCCCAGGTCGCGCCGGGCCTTATCGGCGGCCAGCGCGCTGCGCTGCAGCTCACCGGGGCGCGCCGGGGCGAACACCGGGTCGACCTCGCAGTCGGCCGCCCCGGCGATCAGGCGGGCCAGGTCGAGCACGCTGACCTCGACCCCGGTCCCGATGTTCCAGATGCCCGGCCGGCCATGGTCGGCGGCGGCCAGGAACGCCGCCACGGCGTCGCTCACGTGGACGTAGTCGCGGGTCTGGGTTCCGTCCCCGTAGATGACCGGCCGCTCCCCGGCCAGCACCCGCCCGCAGAAGATCGGGATCACCCCGGACTCCCCGGCCGGGTCCTGCCGCGGACCGTACACGTTGGCCAGCCGCAGGATCGTGTGCCTGCACCCGTGCAGCCGGTTGTACAGGCTCACGTACTGCTCCGCGCAGTACTTGGCCACGCCGTACGGCGACTCGGGCAGCGGCAGCACGTCCTCCAGCGACGGGATCGGCGCATCCCGGCCGTAGAGGGCGCCCCCGGTGGAGCAGAACAGCACCCGGGCGTCCGCCGCGCGCGCCGCCTCGAGGACGTTGACGGTCCCCACCGCGTTGGTCTGCGCGTCGTCGGCGGGCGCCGCCACCGAGACCCGGACGTCGATCTGGGCGGCCAGGTGGCAGATCAGCTCGGGCCTGGTCCGCCGGACCAGCCCGGCCAGCTGGCCGGCGGCGGTGATGCTCAGCTTGTGCAGGATGGCCTGGTCGTCCAGGCGGGCGTCGCGGCCGCGGGAGAGGTCGTCGACCACCAGTACCTCGTCCCCCCTAGCCAGGAACGCGTCAGTCAGGTGTGAGCCGATGAAGCCGGCGCCGCCGGTGACGAGTACGCGCATAGGAGAGGAGTTTAGGCCGCTACCACGCCTTTTCCGGAGTTAGTCGAGCACGAATCCCAGCCCGGGCGCGGCCAGGGTCAGCGGGCCGTCGAACGCCCGGCCGGCCTCGTCCAGCGTTTGGTCCCGGTCGTTCCACGGCACCAGGTGGGTCAGCACGAGCTGGCCGACCCCCGCGGCCGCGGCGTGCTGGGCCGCCTGCCGCGCGCTGAGGTGCAGGTTCTCGGGCAGCGCGGTCGCCGCGCCGTCGCCGGGCTCGACGAACGAGGCCTCGCTGAGCAGCACGTCGGCGTCGCGCGCCAGGCGGATCAGCGCCTCGGTCGGCCCGGTGTCGGCCGAGTAGGCCAGCGACCGGCCCCCGTGCTCCAGGCGGAAGCCGTACGTCTCCACCGGGTGGTTCATCCGATCGGCGGTGACCCGCAGCGGCCCGATCTCGATGGTCCCGGCGGTGACGGCCACGAAGTCGAACGCGTCGGTGATCCGGTCCCGCGGGCTCTCGCCCGCCGCATCCGCTGCCACCGGATCGGCCTCCAGGGCGCGGCCGAGCCGCACCTGTGCCTGGGCCGGGGCGTAGACCGGTATCCGGGGCCTGCGGCCGCCGGGATGGTAGACGCGCGCCACGCTGAAGCCGCACACGTCCAGGCAGTGGTCGGCGTGCAGGTGGCTCAGGCACACCGCGTCGATCTCGTCGAGGTCTGCGTACCGCGCCGTGGCCCCGAGCCCGCCGCTGCCCAGGTCCATCAGCAGGCGGAAGCCGTCGGCCTCGACCAGGTAGCAGGAGGCCGGGCCGTCCGGCCCGGGGAAGCTGCCGGAGCACCCCACGATCGTGATCCGCACGGGGCTTAGGCTACGCGGAACGCGCGGGCCGCCCCGATGGCGCCACTACCAATATCGTCGCGAACACGGCATGATCCGTGCAGGGCCGCAGCAGGCAGGAGGGCGCGATGGCCGAACAGACCACCGATCACGGGAAGACGACGCCCCGTGCCCTGGCCGAGCCGACCGTGCACGTGCGCCAGGGCTGGATCGCCGGTCTCGGCCTGGCCAGCCTGGGCATGTGGATGGCCTCCTACACGCCGCTGCAGGTGCTGCTGCCGCTGCAACTGCAGCACATCACCCCCCGCCACAAGATCGTCGCGCTGGCCGTGGTC
>JASIJN010000260.1 GCA_030050125.1 Streptosporangiaceae bacterium
GTGACACTTTGATCACACTCCTACCGCAGCCGGGGCGGCTGCCGCGTCTCGCACCGGCTTGGTGCCGGGTGGCTGCACTGGCATCGTCTGGTCGGCCCCGGGGAAGGCGGGGAGCTGGAACTGGAGCACTTGCTGTTCGGCCAGCTCGAGCTGCTCCTTGGTGTCGGGCAGCCGCGGGAACCGCCCGTTCGGGAACGTGCCCAGCGCCGAGGTGAAGTCGCCGACGGTCTGGCGCCGCCAGGCGGTGATGTTGGGATTGACCACACCGGTGACCAGCTCGAGGAGCCGGGTGACCGAGGTGTGGTCGAACGTGTCGTGGCAGACGAAGCCGCCCACCGTCCACGGGGAGATGAGGATGCAGGGGACGCGGAAGCCCAGGCCGATCGGCCCCGGTGCGTGCTTCTCCGTATATGCCGACGCGGTGATGTACTCGCCGGGCGTGCCCGTCGGCGCGGTGGGCGGGAGAACGTGATCGAAGTACCCGTCGTTCTCGTCGTAGATCAGAATGAAGAGCGTCTTGGCCCAGACATCGGGATTGGCCGCGATCGCGTCGAGCTTGCTCTTGACGAAGTCGGCGCCGGCCGCGGGCATGAAGTCGGGGTGCTCGGACTGGAAAGAGGTCGGGAGGATGTACGACACCGTCGGCAGCCGGTCGTTGATGGCGTCGTACTCGAACTGGCCGGCCTGGTAGAACTTCATGGCGTTCTGGTACAGCGGCGACGAGGTCGGCGCGTTCTGGTACTGGTCGAAATACTCCAGCACGTTGAAGCCGTAGTTGTCGACTTCCTGGTACACCTTCCAGGACACCCCGGCCGCGGTCAGCAGCTCCGGGTAGGTCGTCCATGAGTAACCCTCGGTGGGTACCTCGTTGCCGTAGATCGGCCCGCCGTTGGTCCCCGCGGGGTCGATCTGGCCGGTCATGAGGTACAGCCGGTTGGGCCAGGTCGGTCCCAGCACCGAGCAGTGGTAGCCATCGCAGATCGTGAAGGCGTCGGCCAGTGCCCACTGGAACGGGATGTCGTCCCGCATGAAGTACGCCATGGAGTACTGCGCCGCGGCCCCGTCATAATCGTCGATCGCCGTGTTGAGTCGCGCGGTCACGAAGCCGTTCATGGCCCCGCTGTTCCACGAGTCGTGCTGCGGCAGCCAGCTGTGGCTGGTCGAGGGCAGCGCCTGGGCGCTGGTGCTGGTGGTGTCGGCGTGGAACGGGAGCAGGTACCCGTCAGGATTGTCCGGGTCTGCCTGCTGGAAGACGCCCGGGATCGCGTTGGGGTCGCCGAAGCCGGTCACTCCGGGCATGGCGCCGAAGTAGTGGTCGAAGGATCGGTTCTCCTGCATCAGCACGACGACGTGCTCGATCTGGGAGACCGCCGCGGTAGTCCGCGCCGAGTTAAGGCGCGCTGGTGGTGCTGAGCCGATGATCTTCCGCAGGTTGGACGGCAAGGCGAAGGACGCCAGCACCATCCCGCCTGCCGACGCCAGCATCTGACGTCGACTGACCTCAATCGTCACGTAGGACCTCCTATGCCGAAAGCGGCGCGCTGCGCTTGGGGCGAGCAAGGCGGATTGGCCACCGTCAACCGGCCGCCCCAGTAGGGCGATCTTGTCCCAGAGCGGGATATCAACCAAAAAAACGGAGAAACGCCCAAGCGAGCAGAAAATGAACAGTGCGCGTTCCGCACGGGCCGCAGAACAGGCCGAGGAAAGGGCCCGGGAGCCATTTGGCGCGGGCGCGTTAGGCCGGCTGGGCTTGCCGGCGCGGGCGGGCGGGTATCAGCCTGCCGGCTGGGCCGCGGTGCCCGTGCTGCCCGGCGATGGGTGCGGCGTTGCTGCAGCTAGATGTACAGCGGATTCGCACCCATCCCGGCCGGCGTCACCCCGGGCCCGGCGACATGACCTGATCGGCCTAGCGCGCCAGGCGGTAGACGGACGCGCCGTCGGCCCGGTAGTCGAACCGGAATCCGACCGCGGTGAGGTAACGCAGGATCACCGGAGTGGAGGACCAGGCGATGGCCCAGCCGACGTCCATCCGGCGCACGTCCAGCCGGGCCGCGTTCAGCCGGGCCGCGTCCGCGCTGCCGCCCCTGAACAGCTCGCCGTACAGGCTGGACGGCGCCTGCTGGGCGTCGAGCAGGTAGGCGTAGAACGGGTGCCGTCTGATCGCCGCCTCCTCGGACTCGGGCAGCCGGGATATGTAGGCGATGGAGCGCGGATGGCCGTCGGCCGTCGCCTGCACCTCGGCCTCGGGGTTGAAGCCCGCCCCCTCGTCGGGCAGCGGCACGGCGCTGCGCACCCCGAAGGGGATATCCAGGACGATCGACTTGGAATGATCGGCGGCGATCGGCCGGTCCAGGGCCGGCAGGGCCGTGGGCATGACCGGGGGAGCGGCACCGGGATACGAGCCCACGCTGCCGGCCTCGAGGATCGCGAGCGCGAGCACCACGACCAGCAGGCGCCTGTGGTGGTAGCGCAGCCAGTTCACGCCGGCTCCGGCGAGCAGCGCGGCGGGCACGAGCCCGAGCTCGGTGATCCGGTTGGCTTCCCGGAACGAGGACAGGAACGGCACCCGCACCATCCAGGTGTACGGCATGATCACCGACACGTGAATGCCGTGCCAGAATTCGCCGAACGGCACGTACCGGTGAGCGCCGATGACGATCCCGGCCCCCAGGGCGGTGATGGTGGCGCCCAGCCACAGCAAGCCGAGGGCCCTGGCGCCGTGCCTGCGCCACGAGACGGCCAGGCCGAACAGCGCCAGCAGGGTCAGTACCACGCCATAGGCCGTGAACGTCAGGCTGGAGCCGCCATGCCAGTAGTCCTCGGCCAGGAGCCTGAGCCCGAAGAAGGAGACCCGCGGCGATGGCGCGAATATCTGCTGCAGGTTGGCGCCGGAATTCTGGTAGTCCGACGCCAGCGCGCCCTGCGGCACGGCCGCGTCGGCGGTCTGCTGGATCATCGCGATGAGCTGCGGACTGGCGACCACGACGGTGACCGCCGCGGCGAGGGCCGCCGAACGCGCCCTGACCCAGGCCCCGGGCCCGCCGTCGGCCGTGCGGGCGACCAGCCAGGGCAGGAGAACCAGTATGGCCAGGGCGCCCGCCAGGATCGCCGACTCCTGGTCGGTCAGCAGCGCGGCTCCCAGCACCACGCCCAGGATCGTGGCCTGCCGCCAGCCCGGCCGGCGTCGCAGCCTGACCGAGGCCTCCAGGGCCAGCGGCAGGAAGATCGCGCCGAGCGCCGCCTGGATCTCGTACCAGGCGTTCCACGTCATCATCGTGGACAGGCCGAAGAACGCCCCCGCGGCGATCGCCCCGGTTTGCGAGGGCAGCCACAGCCTGGCCGCCCGGTACATGGCGTAGCACATCAGGCCGGGCGCGGCGGCCGACAGCAGGTTGTAGGTGAAGCTCGGTCCGTAGACGAGCGTGACCGGCGTCATCAGCACGCCAGGCAGCGGCATCAGCGTGTGGAACGCCAGCGGCGCCCCGACCGGCGCCGCCAGGTAGCCGGTGAACCAGGGGTTGCTCAGGTGCACCACCGAGCGCGCCATCCACCAGAAGTCCCAGACGAACAGGCCGGGATCCCGGGCGTCTCCCGGCAGCACCTGCTGGGTCAGGTAGAGGGCACGGTCCCAGTTGACGATGACCCCGGCGGCCAGGTAGCCGATCAGCAGGGCCAGGTGCACGACGACGGGGCGGCGGGCGAAGCCGAACCTCGCCGGCCAGGGCCGCCCCGTGGCCGCGATGTCCTCGTCGTGGCCGAGCGCCACGTCCCCGGTGGTCATCGCGCCGGCCGACGCGGTGCGCGGCGGGCGACCTGCGCCGTGTTCCCCGCCGGGCGCGCCACGCGGACCGATCCCGCTTTCATGGTGGCTGAGGTTACCTCGTGGTGCGGAAGCCGGAGGTCAGCGCCACGGAAAAGCCGGTCAACGAGGGCGCAAGAATGAGCGCGCGCGGCGGCTCATGTCCGCGCCGCCGAGCCTCCCGCGACAAGGCCGTCGGCGGCCGCCTGGCGGCGCAGCCAGGATGGCGGCTGCCCGGACTCGGCGGCGATGGCCCGCCAGGTCCAGCCCGCGGCGCGGCGACGAGAAAGGTAGTCGGCCATGGTCTCGAAGCCGAGGCCGG
>JASIJN010000261.1 GCA_030050125.1 Streptosporangiaceae bacterium
GTTCCAGCAATTCTTCCTCGCCGAACACCAGACCGTGCTGGACAACGTCGCCGACGGGCTGATGTACGCCGGGGTGGAACTAGGCCAGCGCGGGGAGCTGGCCGCGGCCGCGCTGCAGATGGTGGGCCTGGGCCACAAGCTGGGCACCCGGCCAACCCAGCTGTCGGGCGGGGAGCGGCAGCGGGTGGCGATCGCCCGGGCCATCGCCGGGCGCCCGCCGGTGGTGCTGGCCGATGAGCCGACCGGCAACCTGGACTCCGGCACCGGCGCCGCGCTGCTGGGCCTGCTGAACGAGCTCAACGCCGCGGGCACCACGATCATCGTGATCACCCACGACCACTCGATCGCCGCCTCTATGCGGCGGCACATAGAGATGCTCGACGGCCGCATCGTCAGCGACACCGGCCCCGCTCCCGGAGCGACCGGGCGCGGCCAGGCGCGGGAAGGACGATCGTGACTCCCCCGGTCCCCGCCCGGCTCCGCCCGGGCGACCTGGCCGGGCTGGCCAGCGTGGGACTGCGCACCCGCAAGCTTCGCGCCACGCTGTCGGCGCTGGGCATCGCGATCGGGGTGGCCGCGATCGTGGCGGTCCTCGGCCTGGCCAACTCCTCCCAGGCCGGGCTGCTTGCGGAGATCTCCAGGCTGGGCACCAACCTGCTGACCGTCAGCAACGGGACGACTCTCACCGGCCAGGCCGCCGAGTTGCCCGACGCCGCCCCGGGCATGATCGGCCGGCTGCCCGGCGTCACCGGCGTCCAGTACACCGCCGCGGTCAGCGGCGCCGGGGTCTACCGCAGCCCGCTGATCCCCGCGATCGACACCGTCGGCCTGACGGTCGCCGCCTCCAGCCTGGGCCTGCCCGCCGTGGCCGGCACCGGCGTGGCCCAGGGCAGCTACCTCAACGCCGCCACCGCCCGGGAACCGGTCGCCGTGCTCGGCGCCGAGGCCGCGCAGCTGATGGGCATCGACCGGATCTGGCCGGGGATGCGGATCTGGGTCGGCGGCATGTGGTTCTATGTCGTCGGCATCCTCAGCCCCGCCGCACTCGCCCCGCAGATCGACACGTCGGTCCTGGTCGGCTTCCCCGCTGCCGAGCGCTATCTCGGCCTCGACGGGCATCCTTCTGAGATCTACGTCCGCACCGTCAACACCCAGGCCGCCACCACGTCGGTCGACGCCCTGCTCGCCGCCCAGGCCGACCCGGAAAACCCGAACGAGGTCGCCGTCTCCCAGCCCTCGATCAGTCTCACCGCCCAAGCCGATGCCGCCGGCGCGTTCAATACCCTGTTCCTCGGCCTGGGCGCGGTCGCGCTCCTGGTCGGCGCAGTCGGCGTGGCCAACATCATGATCATCTCGGTGCTGGAGCGCCGCCAGGAAATCGGGCTGCGCCGTGCTCTGGGCGCCACCAGGGCCCAGATCCGCACCCAGTTCCTGGCCGAGGCCATCCTGCTCGCCCTGGCCGGCGGCGCCACCGGGGACATCGCCGGCGCCGCCGCCACCGCCATCTACGCCCGCGCCAAGGGCTGGGCCGTCGTCATTCCCCCCGAAGCGTGGGCCGGGGGCTTCGGCGCCGCCCTCCTCATCGGCGCCCTGGCCGGGCTGCTGCCCGCGATCCGGGCCGCGCGCCTGTCACCCACGCAAGCGCTCTGGACCTTGTGAGCGGCGAGCGAGAGCCTGGCAGGCCTTTACCCAGCGCCGGGTCAGGCCGGACTGGCCCGGCGGCAGCGGGCGATGAGGATGACCGGGACGGTGGATCCGCGCTCGGCGAACTCCTCGGGCACCAGCCCGGCGGCGAGCATGGCGTTCAGGTAGGTGGACAGCATGCGGTGGTTCGCCCCGGCCCGGCCGCGCACACCCTCGCCGCGGGTGGCCCACCAGCCTTCCGTTGCGTAGCCGTGTTCGGGTGGCCAGCTCGGCAGCCCCGACCAGGACCCTTCCGGGCCGCCCGGGTAGCAGGGGTGGAACACCGAGAAGCCGAACCACCCGCCCGGCGCCAGCAGGGCGGCGACCGTGGTCAGGGCGCCGTCCAGATCGTCGATGTCCATGAGCGCCATGTGGCACAGCACGCCGTCGTAGGGCACGCCGTCCCACCACGTCGCGCGGGTCGCGTCGCCGCGGACATAACGGATGCCCAACGGCTGGCCGGCCTCGATCTGCCGGGCCCGGTCCAGCATGCGTGCCGACAGGTCGAGCCCGGTGACCATGGCCCCGCGCCGGGCGAGGTGCCGGCTGGCGGTCCCGTAGCCGCAGGCCAGGTCGAGAACCCGCTGGCCGGTTATGTCCGCTGGCAGCAGGGTATTCGGCGCGGCGTCCCAGTCCCTGCTGAAGTCGGCATACCAGTCGGCTATGGCGTCGTAGCGGGCCGGTGGGTACCCCATGCAGGGATCGTAACCAGCGGCCCGAGCATCGGGGCGTACGGTACGGGCCGCGCCTGACCGGACCTTCCGGTGGCCTCCGGCCGGCCGCTCAGCCGACCGTTCCGTTGAGATGGCGCAGCTCGTCGCCGGTGTAGATCTGCCGCGGACGGGAGATCTTCTGTTCCGGGTCGGCGGCGCCTTCTTGCCACTGGGCCAGCCAGCCCGGCATGCGCCCGATCGCGAACAGCACCGGGAACATGGCCACCGGCAAGCCCATCGCCTGGTAGATGATGCCCGAGTAGAAGTCCACGTTCGGGTACAGCTTGTGGCTGATGAAGTACTCATCGGCCAGCGCGATCCGCTCGAGCTCGAGCGCGATATCCAGCAGCGGGTTGCGGCCGGTCACCGCGAACACCTCGTCGGCGATCTCCTTGATGATCGTGGCACGCGGGTCGAAGTTCTTGTACACCCGGTGCCCGAACCCCATCAGGCGGACCTCTCCGGCCTTGACCCGGTCGATGTAGGCGGGGATGTTGCCCACCGACCCGATCTGGTGCAGCATCCGCAGCACCTGCTCGTTCGCGCCGCCATGCAGCGGGCCATACAGCGCCGCCGTGGCCGCCGCGGCCGCCGAGTACGGGTCGGCCTGCGAGCTGCCGACCACCCGCATCGCGGTGGTGGAGCAGTTCTGCTCGTGGTCGGCGTGCAGGGTGAACAGCGTGTCGAGGGCGCGCTCGAGCACCGGGTCCGGGCGGTACCTGGGCTCGGTCATCTTCCACATCATGTTGAGGAAGTTGCCGGCGTACGACAGCTCGTCGTCGGGGTAGGCATACGGCAGGCCCATCGCATGCCGGTAGGCGAACGCCGCCAGCGTCGGCATCTTGGCGATCAGCCGGATCACCTGGTCTTGCTGGCCCGCCGGGTCGGAGACGGCTTTGGCGTCGGGGTAGAAGGTGGACAGGGCGGCGATGGTGCTGACCAGGATCCCCATCGGGTGGGCGTCGTGATGGAAACCATCGATGAATTTCTTAACGTTCTCGTGCACGTAGGTGTGGTTGGTGACCTCCGCCGCCCAGGCGGCAGACTCCTCCTTGGCCGGCAGCTCGCCCCGCAGCAGCAGGTACCCCACGTCCAGGAACGGGACCCGGCGCGCCAGCTCCTCGATCGGGTAACCGCGGTAGCGAAGGATCCCCTTGTCCCCGTCGATAAAGGTGATGGCGCTGCGGCAACTGGCGGTGTTGAGGAACCCGGGGTCGTATGACAACAGCCCGAAGTCGTCGTCGGACACCTTGATCTGGCGCAGGTCGATCGCGCGGATGGCGCCATCGATGACAGGAAGCTCATAGTTGCGGCCGGTCCGTGAATCGGTCACCTGCAACATGCCGGTAGTAGTCATGGCTGCGTCGCTCCTAACGGCCCCGGACCGAGCGGCAGTCGCCGCAGCGCCTACGGGCCCTGATTTTCCGACTGTAGGCGGCGCAACCAGGCATGAGATTGGCCATAAGGCCCGTCCTGGCGGGACCTCCGCCACCTGAGAACCCGGCGGGCGCCGCGAGGGCCGGCCCGGCCGGCGTCAGCCTGGCCGTCGCGCCCGCTGAGCGGACGCGGGGCAGCCGGCCGGTATGAATGCGAGCCCGGTGCACATCTAGCTACAGCAACGCCGCACCCATCACCGGGCAGCACGCGGCGAAGGCACCAGTAGTAGAAATGAGCACCACGAGAATTACAAAGGCGACCTGAGGAGAAGCCCGGTCCGCCACTCAGGCGGTTGCTCGTGTCACAAATGCGGGGCCATCAACCCGATATCTGGCACGAGACAGCGGATTATCGGCCGCGAGCGCGTGGCGCGTCGAGTACCTGACCAGGCTGGGTTATGCCGGCCGATCACGGGCGCAAACCCCTTCCGGCCACTCTTGACACGCGAATATCGAGTTTTAGAATCATATTTACCTCAGCGCTGGACAGCGGAAAGGATCACTAAATGTTACGACGCTGGAGTGCCCCCCTCGCCATCGCCGCGCTTGGCCTCGGATCACTGTTAGCGGTGTCCGGGCCGGCCGTGGCCGCGCCCGCCGCGCATCATCCCGGCACCACGCTCACCCGCCCCGGCGGTGCGATCCGTGGCTTGCGCCCCGGCAGCCCGATGATCCGGGCCGGGAGCCGCACACTGTCTCACGCTCACGGCCGCAACCAGGTCGAGAGCGAGAACTGGTCGGGTTACGCCCAGACCGGCGCCAATGGCGCATTCACGAGCGCGTCAGCAAGCTGGACGCAGCCGACCGCGCACTGCACCTCCCGGCAGGACCAGTACGCCGCGTTCTGGGTCGGCCTCGACGGCTACAGCAGCGACTCGGTGGAGCAGACCGGCACCGACTCCGACTGTGACGGCACGACGCCGGACTACTACGGCTGGTACGAGATGTACCCGGCGAATCCGGTGTACTACACCAACCCGGTCGAGCCCGGCGACTCGATCAGCGCGTCTGTCACCTTCAGCGGGACTGACACCTACACGCTGGTGCTGACCGACCACACCCAGGACTGGACGCAGCAGCAGGTGATCGACGAAACCGGCCTGGACCGCTCCTCGGCTGAGGTGATCACCGAAGCGCCATGCTGCACAGACAG
>JASIJN010000262.1 GCA_030050125.1 Streptosporangiaceae bacterium
CGGGCCGATTCGTGATCCCGCGAGCCCGGACAGGCCGGACAGGCCGGACAAGTTTGCGCCACCGAAGCGGGGCGCGGGCTGATCTGGCCGTCAGGGACGTCCGGTCATGGTGGCTGATTTCTGCCGGTATGTCGGTAGAAATCGGGGGACGGCCGTTCGGTCGGCGGTGGCTGGGTTCGGGCTGCAGACCCGCGTACCCTTCCGCAGGACGCGCCGGCGCTCGTATTCTGGAGGAGAAGCCAGGCCGTGAGGAGCAGCTCACCGAGCCACATCCCCGGGCGCAAGTTTTTGGGAGGCACCGTGCCGCTCTCAGAGCACGAGCAGCGCCAGCTCGAGCAGATTGAGCAGGCGCTCTACGCCGATTATCCGCGGTTCGCCAACGCTGTCCGCGCGAGCGATCCGCGTGTGCACTACAAGCGCCGGGTCATCGAGGCGGCGCTGGGATTCCTGCTGGGCGTGGGCATGCTGGTGGCCGGCGTGGTGACCAAGTTCATCTGGATCGGCGTTGCAGGTTTCGTGGTCATGCTCGTCTGCAGCATGTGGGCGCTGAGCAGTTACCGGCACATGGCGGGCGTCGCCGCCGGCCGGGGCCCGGCCAAGCCGAAGGAGCGGCGCTCCGGCCGGTCGTCCGGCACCGGGATGATGGATCGGCTCGAGGAGCGCTGGCGCCGGCGCCAGGAACGGGACCGCTGAGGGTCTTCGACCCGATCCCCCGATACCCGAGGCCGGCTCCCGGTGATTCGCGCTGCCTGACCCGGTATCCCCCCGTCGCCTGACCCGCTGTTGATCCCCGGCTATTCCTTCGTGCCTGACCCGTTATTCCTGCTGCCTGACCCGGCCGCTGAGCGTGCCGTTACCGAAGCCCCGGCCGCGGAACCTCATCCCCGCGGCCTCCATCCAGCCGAACACGTCGAGCGTGTGCTGCAGACCGGTCCTGACCGGGGCGAGCATCGAGGCGGGCAGCAGCCGGGCGCGCCAGCGCTCCAGCCAGGTCGCCTGGTGGGCCAGGGCTCGCCGGACCGTGGCGCTGTCCGTGCGCAGGGTGGGCGAGGCGAGCGGCGTCGCCGCGTAGCGGGCGTACTCCTCGGCGCGCGCGATCCGGGTCAAGGCCTCGCTGGCCGCCGGGTCGAACCGCAGCAGGGCGGCGATCCGGGCCGCGGTCGCGCGGGGAGACTCGCTCGGCCGGCCGCTGAGCCCGTAGTCGGCTAGATCGTCGCGGACCTCGCGCCACATCGCGTGCGCCAGCCTGGCCGGGCCGGACGCCTGCAGTCGGCGACGGCGAACCACCGACCGGGCGACGGGCGGGCAGAGCAGGCCGGCCGCGATGAGGGCCACCACGATCAGCGCGATCCAGGGGCTGATGCCATGCCCCGGACTGGTCCGCGCCCGGCCACCGCTGGTCGTGCTGCCCAGACCACTCAGGTTGTGGAAGTGCGCCAGGGCCGGGTTGACTCCCTTGGACCCGGACTTGGAACCCGGGATCTTGCCGCTGGTCGGCGAGCTCGGGCCGGTGCCGAGTCCGGGCGGCGCGGCGTACTGCGGTACGGTCGCCGTGCCCTGGGCGCCGCCTGGCGTCGGCTCGAAGCGGATCCAGCCGAGCCCGGAGAAATACAGCTCGGGCCAGGCGTGCGCGTCGGCTGTGGTGACCTTCCAGGTGCCGTTGCCCGCGGGGGTGCCGGCCGTATAGCCGACCGCGATCCGCGACGGTATGCCGGCCAGGCGGGCCAGCCCGGCCATGGCGAAGGCGAACTGCTGGCAATAGCCGGTCTTCGCCCGGAACAGGAAGTCGGTCAGCCCGGCAATGCCGTTCGGCAGGGTGACATCGAGGCTGTAGGTGAACCTCCCGGGGTGCAGGAAGTAGTTCTGCAGGTCCAGAGCCTTCTGATACGGCGTGCGGGCATGCGCGGTAATCTGCGCGGCGAGCTTGGCCAGGTCGTCGCCCGGTCCGTCGGGGAAGTCGAGGTAGCCGTCGGCGATGCTCGCCGGATAGGACTGGTCTGCCTTCTCGTCGGCGCGGTCCGGGACGGCCTGCTTGCTGGTCACCGTGTAGATCAGTCCGGACAACTGCGGCTGGGGCGCATACACCATCAGCGTGGCGTTGTCTTCCACCCAGCCGGGCACAGGAACCTGCAGCACGTCCGGCGCGTACGGCAGCGGAAGGAAGCCGAGCTTCGCGTCGTATCCGATGGTTCCCTGGCTAAGCGTGATCTTGGTCGTGGTCTCGGTCTGCGGCGTGTCGGCTGCCACCCCCGGGGCGGCCCGGAGCTGGCCGCTGCCGACGTGGGTGCTGGGACCGCCCGGCGGCACGAGGGTCCAGTTCTGGTCGGCGGCATCGTAATTGAGCACGTAGACCTGCAGGTACTGCTGGCGCGGGTCAGGGTCGGTCGTCTGATAGGTGAGCACGGTCTGCGGCGTCGAGTCCCGCAGCTGGTCTTGCATCTGGACCAGCGGGTCGGGCGGCGCGATCGGCGCCCCTGCCTGCCCCACGCCCGTGGTCTCGGTGTGGAACAGATCGTGCACGCTGATGCCGGGAACCAGCAGCGGGAAGACCAGCGCGATGCAGGCAGCGGCCAGCCCGATGCGACGGCCGGACGCGGCCAGCGCCCTGGTGTCCGGCGCCTCGGCCGCCTCGGCCGCCTCGGCCTGATCGGCCGTCGAGCCCTGCCAGACCGTCACCAGCCTGCCCCAGATGCGGAGCCGTTCCCGCCCGTCGGCGGCCAGCAGAGCAAGATAGCCGATCAAGGTGAGGCAGAACACCACGGTGGCGCCGATGCTGCCCTGCCGGGCGCTGGTGGTGATCCGGACGCAGTAGAGCGCGAGCAGCGGCAGCCCGGCGATGGCCGGACTGCGCAGGCGGACCGCGATCAGGTCGGTCGCCACGGCCATCATGCCGATCCCGGCCGCGGCGAGCAGGACGATGCCCGGGCTGCTGGGCACCGGCGGTTCGTAGACTCGCTCGGTCATGCCCTGGCCGACCAGCGACGACAGGTAGGACAACGAGCCCCTGGTGGGCACCAAGGCCGCGTCCGACAGCCGGGCGGCGAACGTGATGTTCAGGTAGATCAGCAGCGCGGACAGGTAGACGATCAGGACCGCGAGACCCTGCAAGAGGCGCAGGCTGGGGCGGCTCGCGGCGGTGATCGCGATGACCAGCACGCCGACGATCTTCAGGACCCAGTACGGGCTGAACAACAGCGGGCACACGGCGACCAGTGCGAGCACCGAGCCCGCTACCGCGGCCTGGACGGTGGGCAGCCGGGTCACGATCCCGGCTATGGCCACGACGATGACCGCGCCGACCCCCGCCCAGAACCAGGTCGCGGTCTGGATCAGCGGGTACACCGACACCGACGCCAGGATCACGGCGACCGCCGCGGTCAGCGTGAGGCGGAGGTTCATCCGACTGCTCCCGGCCGAGTCGCGCCGACCGGGACATGCGGCAGGTTCGCCGCGACGGCCAGCTGCTGCCACGCGGCGGCGAGCTGGGTGTTCGCGTCCAGGCAGGCCACCCGCCAGCCGGCCGCGCGCAGGATCGCCGCCGCCTGGTCGGTCTCGGCCAAGGCGGAGCCCGCGTTCGCCGCGGAACCGCTGTCCGCGGCGGTCGCG
>JASIJN010000263.1 GCA_030050125.1 Streptosporangiaceae bacterium
GGGAGGGCGGCAGCGCTTGACCAGGAATTTTGCTAGCGCATCAGCCCTCTTCTGCGTGGGGCTGGACGTCGAGCGTCGCCACATCGACGTCGGGACGTGCGGCCGCGCGTCGGCCGCTCGCTGTCTGCCAGTAGGTCTCCTTGCCCAGCAACGATTCACCGAACCGGTCGAACTCGGCGATCACCTTCTGCGTTGCCGCGGCTATGGCCTCACCGGTCCGTTCGCCCAGCTCCTCCAGCTGCCGGGAGACCTCGAGCTGAATGTGAGCGGCAACCTCGTCGTGCGCCAGGTCGCCCAGTTCCTTCTTCGCTTCACGTACCGCGGCCCGCAGATCCTTGGTGGCAGCGTGGGCTTCGCGGATCATCTCGCGGCATTCGCCAGCGGCCGCTTCCAGCCGGTCGAGTTCGCTCACGGCATCCTCCTTGCTTGCCAGCAGTGCCCCGCAGTTGCTCCCCAATCTCCGGCCGGCAGTCGATTTGAGCGCAACGCGGTGGCGCCGCTGAACGTGGCCAGGACCCGGCCAGCGACCACGGTGCGCCGTGCGGCCTCAGCTCTCGTTCATGGACCAGCCGGAAGGGACCGGACCTCGTTCCGCGCGGCCGCGGCGGAGCCAAGCGCCATCTCGTCACGCTACCCGGCACAAACACCATGCCGGGTGACCGGGGGATGCCCTGGGAATCTTCCTGCGCCCGCGGGCGAGCGGGTCGCGGCCTGACCCGCTGGGACGGTCCGTGGGGGTATTTGTGCTATTTCCGGCGCCGCTCCTCCTGCGAGACTCTTGGTCATGGATAGCCCGATCTCGCGGCATGATTCGGTTCGCCGCAGCTATGACGCCGTCGCCGAGGCGTACGCGGCCGGGTTCCGCGCCGAGCTCGCCGGTAAACCGTTGGACCGGGCCCTGCTGGCCTGCCTGGCCGAGCAGGCTGACGACGGCGCGCCGGTCGCCGACCTGGGGTGCGGCCCCGGGCACGTCGCGGCCTGGCTCGCCGGCCGGGGCATGACCGCTGTCGGCATCGACCTGTCCCCGGCCATGGTCGCCGTCGCCCGCCGGGACTACCCGCATGTGCAGTTCCGCGTGGGCGACTTCCTGGAACTCCCGGCCGCAGACGGTGAGTTCGGGGCGGCCGTGGCGTTCTACTCGATCATTCATCTGCAGGCCGCGGAACTACCCCGGGCCTTCGCCGAGATCCGCCGGGTACTGCGGCCCGGCGGGCTTGTCCTGATCGCCTTCCACGTCGGCACGGAGGTAAGGCACCTGGAGGAATGGTGGGGGCATGCCGTGGATGTCGACTTCCGTTTCTGCCAGCCAACCGAGATCGCCGGCGCAATGGAGCGGGCCGGCTTGACGACCGAGATGACGCTGGAGCGAGTCAGCTACCCAGGTGAAGTCGATACACGCCGCGCATACCTGCTGGCGCGACGCCACCCCTGAGCCAGGCGGGGACGTGTCGGATCACGTACAACCGACGTACCGGAACGTTCTCGAAACAAATCCGCGAGGCGGTGTCGGATCGGGACGGAGACGTTCGTAGTAGGGATGAGAGGCCGCCCACGAGGGGCGCCCAGGACCACTGGAGATGATCTTAGATGCAGTACCTGGTTTCCGTGATCCACGACGCGGCCGGCCTGGCCAGCCCGGAGGAGGACGCTGCGATCGACGTGTTCAACGACCGGCTCAAGACGGAGGGCCGCTGGGTCTTCGCTGGTGGCCTCGCGGCGCCCAGCACGGCCACCGTCATCGACAACCGCGGCGAGGAGGCGATGTTCACCGACGGGCCCTTCCTGGAGTCGAAGGAGTACCTCGCCGGCTTCTGGATCATCGAGGCCGCCGACCTCGACGTGGCGCTCGAGCTCGCCACCGAGGGGTCGAAGGCCTGCAATCGGAAGGTCGAGGTGCGGCCGTTCCTGTGAACGGGGTTGGCGTCCGGGAGGCGATCACGCTGGCGCACCACGAGGAGTGGGCGCGGGTGATCGCCGCCCTGACCAGGCGTTTCGGTGACCTCGACATCGCCGAGGAGGCGGCGGCCGAGGCGTTCGCGACCGCCGTCGAGCGGTGGCCGGCCGACGGCGTACCCCCCAACCCCGGCGCCTGGCTAACCATCACCGCCAACCGCAAGGCCATCGACCGGATCCGGCGCGAGAACAAGCGCGAGGACAAGCAGAAGGAGGCTCAGCTGTTGTACGACGACGACCAGCCCGAGCCTCTCGACGTCATCGACGACGAGCGGCTCCGGCTGATCTTCACCTGCTGCCACCCGGCGCTGGCGATGGAGACCCGCGTGGCGCTGACGCTGCGCATGGTCGGCGGTCTGACCGTGCCCGAGATCGCCCGTGCCTTCCTGGTGCAGGAGACCACCATGGAGAAGCGGATCACCCGCGCGAAGGCCAAGATCAAGGCGGCGCGCATCCCTTACCGGATGCCGTCCGCGGAGGATCTCCCGGCACGCGCCTCTGGCGTACTCGCCGTCCTCTTCCTCGTCTTCAACGAGGGCTACCTGGCGACCGGCCCCGACACCGATCCAGTACGTCAGGACCTGACCGCCGAGGCGATCCGGCTTACTCGCCTGATCCGTGTCCTCATGCCGGACGACGGTGAGGTGGCCGGGCTGCTAGCGCTGATGCTCCTCACCGAGGCCCGCCGCACCGCCCGGGTTACGGGCAGCGGCGAACTGGTCACCCTCGACGAGCAGGACCGTGCGACCTGGGACGGGGCGCTGATTGCCGAGGGTCACCGGCTGGTGCGCGAGCGCCTGGCCGCCGGGGTGGCTCCGGGGCGCTACCAGATCCTCGCAGCGATCAGCGCCGTGCACACCTCCGCCCGCGACGCACGCGACACCGACTGGTCGCAGGTCGTCGCCCTCTACGATCAGCTCGCCCACCTCGATTCCTCGCCGATCATCGCCCTCAACCGCGCCATCGCGGTCGCCGAGCTTGACGGCCCGGAGGTGGCACTGGCGGCCGTCGATCGTCTTGAGCACAGGTTGGCGGGCTATCACGCCTACCATGCGACCCGAGCCGACCTGCTGCGCCGGCTGGGCCGCGGTCAGCAGTCGTACGCGGCATACGACAAAGCCATCCAGCTGGCCGGGAACTCCGCCGAAACCGCCTATCTGACACGCCGCCGCGACCAGTTGGGGTAAGCGACGTCAGCTCGAGCCCGGCAGCAGCACCTGGGCGGTCGGCTACTCCTGCCTTTCGGCCTGTGCCGCATCGACCGAGGAGGACTAGGCGCTCATCCTGCGCTGGCGGCTCCGCAAACTCGCCCAGAGCGGACTTTGGGTGTCTAGCCAGGGACCTTCGCCCGTGGGCCGGGGGGGCACGGCGAGATCGAGTGGGCTTGGACAGTGGATGCCGCCCGACCAGAATCGCAGGAGGACCGGATGCCAGCAATCACACACAGCGCGCCAGATTCGAAATCCCGGCATGGCGGAGCTTGGATCCTGGGCGAGCCTTTGCTCAACAAGGACGCCGCGTTCACCGATCGCGAACGCGCGGCGCTTGGCCTGCGCGGCCTGCTGCCTTGGCGCTGCGCCACGATCGAGCAGCAGGTTGCCCTGGAACTGGAGCACTTGCGCTCTAAATCGACCGACCTGGAGAAGTACATCGGCCTCGAGGCGCTGCAGGACCGGAACGAGACGCTCTTCCACCGGCTGCTGACGGACCATCTCGAAGAACTCGCACCGATCGTCTACACGCCGACCGTGGGCGAGGCGTGTCGCCGGTTCAGCCACATCGTGCGCCGGCCGCGCGGCCTGTGGATCACGCCCGAGGATATCGACCGGATTCCCGAATTGCTGCGCAACACCGGCAGGCACGGGGTCCGGCTCATCGTTGCCACCGACAACGAACGGATCCTTGGCCTCGGCGATCAGGGCGCGGGCGGGATGGGTATCCCGGTCGGCAAGCTGGCGCTCTATTGCGCCGCCGCGGGCGTGCACCCAGCACTGACCCTGCCGGTGTCGCTGGATTGCGGCACCGACAACCAGGGCCTGCTCGATGACCCGCTGTACCTCGGCTACCCCCGGCCTCGGCTGCACGGACCCCGCTACGACGCGTTCATCGAGGCCTTCGTCCGTGCAGTCAGGCAGGTCTATCCCGACGCCATCTTGCAGTGGGAGGACTTCAAGCAGCACAACGCGCTTCGGCTGCTCGACCGCTACCGGCACCGGATTGCCTGTTTCAACGACGACATCCAAGGCACTGCTGCGGTCGTTGCCGGCGGGATCCTGGCCGCGCTGCAGCATCGTGGCGAACGGCTCTCCAGCCAGCGGCTAGTCCTGCTCGGGGCCGGCGCGGCCGGGATCGGGATCGCCCGGCTAGCCGAGTCGATCATGCGCGCGGAGGGCGCCACGCCCGCCGAGATCCGACGTGCCCTGCTCATGCTCGACTCGCATGGGCTGATCTACGAGGGCCGCGGCCAGATGGAGGAGGACAAGCGGCCATTCGCACTACCCGCCGGCGAAGCCGTGCGGCTCGGCCTCGGGCCCGCGCAGGCCGACCTGACGGCTGTCGTGCGGCAGTTCGCGCCCACGATCCTCATCGGCACCACCGGCAGGCCCGGCGCGTTCACCCAGGCAGCGCTCGGCGACATGGCAGCGCGCACAGCAGCACCCATCGTCATGCCGCTGTCTAACCCGACCGCAAACGCCGAGGCCACCCCGGCGGACGTGCTGCGCTGGACCGAGGGCAGGGCTCTGGTTGCGACCGGCAGCCCGTTCGCGCCAGTGCGCAACGGCGCGGTGGTCCGTCAGATCGGGCAGGCGAACAACATGTTCATCTTCCCAGGGGTCGGGCTGGCCGCTATCGCATCGCGGGCTGTGGAGATCACAGACGAGATGTTCCGTGCCGCAGCCACCACGCTGGCCAGCCTGGTGCCTGCCGACCGGATCGCCCAAGGCGCGCTCTACCCGCCGATCGCGGACCTGCGTCAGGTATCACGCGCAGTCGCCATAGCGGTCGCGACGCAAGCCAGGCAGAGCGGCGTGGCGCGCCTGGCCCCGGACGACGATATCGATAAAGCCGTGGACGCGGCGATGTGGTTTCCCAGCTACCCAGACGTCCT
>JASIJN010000028.1 GCA_030050125.1 Streptosporangiaceae bacterium
TCACAACGGCGCGCCGGAGCGGGTTTCGCCTCGGCATCGTGGCTGAGGTATGCGGAGCGGCGGTGCGGCCGATGCTCAACTGATCGGTTCGGCGAACTGCTTGAGCCGGTCGATCGCCGCATTGACGTGCGTGAGGAAGCGGTTGACCGCCGACTGCACGGACGGCTCGGCCGCGTGATCGGGAAGCGCCCGCAGAAGGTTGAGCCGACTGGCGGCCATCCACGCCGAGACGTCGGGCTCGCTCAGCCATCGCCCCTCCGTCCTCCACGTGCGGCTCATCATGCGAGGCCAGTCCTCGATGGCGCTCGGGTACGGGTTGGGTGGACAGAGCCGGTTCTTGTCCTCGTCGTCGTCACGGTTGGCCTCGACGAAGCCGACGAGGGCAGCATTGAAAGTAGGCGAGAGGTATCGCACCTGCTGGGGCACGATCCGGCCGGGCTGGAAGATCGCCGTGGCGGGGGCGTTGTTCAAGCCCAGGGCGGTGCAGTCCACGTGAAGGACGTCCGGACCGGTTTCGGCTTCCCCGCGCTCGAGCACGATCCGATCGGCCTCGATCCGTCGCACTCGGCCGAGCCTGACGACATGTTCGATCTGCCGCAGGGCCTCAAGCTCGCGGGCGCTGAGCATCGTGCCGCGGAACATCGTCGCCGGCCGTGAGGGGTCGATACGCACCAGGCGGCCTGCAGCCTCGAGCCGCTCGAACAGGTCCTCGATGCTCGCCGCACTGGCGCCGGCCTCGGCGTCGAGGGATAGGCCTTCCATGATCGCGCCCACCTGCTCCAGCGGCTGAAAGTGCCGGCGGTCATAGAACCACGCTTCACGGGGCCGGATCCACCGAATCCGGTCTGGCTCAACGTCGTTATCCAGAAGCCAGCAACAGGCGTCCGCTGCCGTCTTGCCGGCCCCCAGCACGGCGTAGGAGGAAGCCGATCCGGCTGTCTCCGGCAGGCCGTTGACAGGTATGACCCGTGCACCCGGTGCCACCTCGAACGGGCGGGCATGGGTGGCCGGGATCGATGCCTCCAGGTAGCGAGCGTCGACGACCTTGCGACGCACCACGACGTCGTGAAGCTCTCCCGTGCTCAAGTCTCTGAGATGCTCGCCGTCACTTTCACCGCCCAGGTGCTCGTGGCCGGTGAGCAACCGGACCCGTCCCGTCAGCGCAAGCCGCGCGGCCGCCTCAGCGAAGTAGTCGCGGACGTCGCTGCCGGTTGCGCGTTCGTAGTATCCGGCGTTCTCGCCGTCCTGGTCGATCCCGTCTCCGCCGAGGGCGAGCGAGTTAACCCCGTAGTACGCCGAAGGCGTATGCAGGCGAACGAACGGATACGCGTGTAGCCAATGGCCTCCCGCGGCGGGACGCCGGTCCACCACGGTCACCTCGACATCGGCCTCGGCCACCAGCGCGTCGGCAAAGGCAAGGCCGGTCGCACCCGCTCCCACGACCAGATAATCGGTATCGACAAGCACGCGCCCGCCCCAGTCGTTATCCCTGCGATCGTGCAGCGATTGTAGGTGTGCACGGACTGTAACTTCAACGGTGTGACTCCTGACAAATCGGGAGACACCAGTTACAGACGTGACAACCGGCGGGACCAGGATTCCAGATCGCCGCACCTGGCCACCCGCCCCGGCAGATCCGCCAGCAGCGCGGACCGGGCATCATCCGCTGCCGCGGCAGCAGCTATTTCACGCCTTGGACCAGCGAAGGAGAATTCGCCTCACCGGGAGCGGACGACGCCACGGACGTGAGTATCGAGAGCAGCGCCGCAAGCGTCGCCTGGCTTAACGCGGATGCCCAGGCGAAGGTGATGTAGTTGAATCCCTTCGCCGCCGTCACGATGCCGGCAAGCGTTTCCCCGAAGGTGAAGACGCACCTGACAGCGGCGTTAGCCACGAACGACTCGATCTTCCCACCGGATCCTCGGTTGGCAATCGTCACGGTGAAGGGAGAGGCGACGAGCGTTCCCAGACCGGCGAACAGGGCGACGATGCCGGCGTTGCGGAAGGTCGTGAAGGTCACCATGGCCAGGCCCACGCCGATCAGGCTGGTGGCCAGCGTTTGCGCCACGGTCTTTCCCGCCCGTTCGAGAGCACCCTTCCACCACTTCGAGAAGGTCATACCCACGGGCGCGTCCGCGGGTGGCGACGGTGCTGCTTGTTGCCCTCCCGCCGTCACTGCGTTCATGGCCGCCCTCCGTTTCCGTCATGCCCGTGATCGAGGTGTTGCGCACCCCGATCACGGGCCTCACGATCACCTCTATATCAACCATGACAGCGTGCTGACAATCCGCCATGGCGGCCTCATCTGCTCGCCCGACCTGATCACCGTCAAAGAGTAACCGGCCGCGCCGAGGCGGATATATCACTCGCCACTGATCGGCCCGCGAGGTTGCTATCGCATGGGACCGGGCCGCCGTTCAGGCAATCGGTCAGGAAATCCGTCCCGGCTGCCCCGCCGCTGCCGCGCCATCCAGATCCAGGCCGGCCCGCACCCCATCGCCACAGTCGGCCTTGTCCCGGCGGCTTCGGCCAGGTCCTCGAAGCGCTCGCCCGCATCAGGTGACTCGCGCGCTGATCGAGCCAGGCTCGGGTATCGCTTAATATCTTGGTTTCCACTACGTTGGCGGTATGGCTGGCAAGCCGATGACGGGGCAGGCGTTCTTCGTGCTCACCGCGCTGGCCGGTGGCCCGCGGCATGGGTACGGCATCGTAGGTGAGGTGGCCGAACTGTCGGGCGGCCGGGTCTGGCTGAAGATCGGCAGCCTGTACGGGGTGCTGGACCGGCTTGCCGCCGAGGGGCTGATCGAACCGGACCGGCAGGAAGCGCACGACGGCCGGCTGCGTCGCTATTACCGGCTGACCAGGGACGGGCGCCGCGCGCTGGCCGAGGAGGCCGAGGTGCACGCCGCCGCCGCTGGTGTGGTGCGGGCCAGGCTGGGGCTAACGGGCCCGGCGGCAGCGGGAGCAGCCGGATGAGCGGCGGCCTGGACCTCACGCCCGGGGCGCCCTGGCCATCAGCGTCGCCGGCCAGACCTGGGCTCTCCGCATGGCGGGAGGGCCATT
>JASIJN010000029.1 GCA_030050125.1 Streptosporangiaceae bacterium
CCGACGCCGCGCGCGACCAGAATCGCGGCATCCCGGCCAGGCTCCGGCCCTCGCCCGTCGGCCGGCCGTCTCGGGAGCCGGAAGTGCCGGCCTGGCTGGCGCGGGCGGCCGCCTGGTCATGGCGGGTGCTCCTGGTCGGCCTGCTGGTATACCTGGCGTTCCGGGTGGCCAGCGCGCTGCAGCTGGTCATCCTGCCCTGTATCGCCGCCCTGCTGCTGACCGCCCTGTTGCATCCGCTGGCCGCGCTGCTGCGGCGCCGGGGCCTGTCCCCGCTCGCGGCGACCTGGTCGACCATATTGGTCGGCGTCTTGATCCTGGCGGGCCTGACGATCCTGGCGGTCAACCGGGTGACCGCCGACTATCCCAGGCTGCAGAGCGAGGTCAAGCACACGGCCCGGGAGGTGCAGCGCTCTTTGGCCGGCGCGCCGTTCCACCTCAGCAGCACCCGGCTTGCGCAGTACTACAACGATCTCGTCCAGTTCCTGTCGCAGCACAAGACGCTGATAGCGGGCACCGTGCTCACCGGCGGGAAGATCGCCCTGGAGCTGGGCACCGGCATCATCCTGACCATCTTCGTCACGTTCTTCCTGCTCAAGGACGGCGAGCGGATCTGGGGCTGGATCACGAAAGGCCTGCCGGCCGAGGCCCGGCTGCGGGCGGATGACGCGGGCGCGGCGGCCTGGGGGGTGCTGGTCAACTACATGCGGGGCACCACAGCGGTCGCCGCGATTCACTCGGTCTTCATCGGCCTTGCCCTGTGGCTGCTGGACGTGCCGCTCCTGGTGCCGCTGATCAGTCTGGTGTTCATCGCGGCGTACCTGCCGCTGGTGGGGATCTTCGTGGCCGGCACGGTCGTGATCCTCGTCACCCTCGGCACCAAGGGCTGGATCGCGGCCGCCATCATGATCGGCGTCTTCGTGCTGGAGGGTCAGATCGAGGGCCATCTCCTGCAGCCCCTGCTCATCGGGCGGATCGTGCGGCTGCACCCGCTCGCGATCATCCTGGTCCTGGCGGTCGGCGGCGTCATCGGCGGGATCGCGGGCGCGATCGTCGCGGTACCGGCGGCCGCCGCGCTGACCTATGCCTGGCCGCATCTGCGGGGACGGTCGTCGCCGCCCGGCGGCGACGCGTAGCCGGACGGGCGGTCAGCCGTCGGCTCGCGCGACCATCCCGGCCGTCCGGCGGTAGGGTCACCTCCGTGAACGCAGGCCAACCGCCGACGAGGGGTGGTTAACCATGCCCGGCATGTCGGAATCCGAGGGCGTCGAGGTGCTCATCCAGCGGCTGGATCCCGGCCTGCCGCTGCCGCGGCGGGCTCATCCCGGGGACGCGGGCGCCGACCTGTTCGCCTCGGTGGACGTTGAGCTCGGGCCCGGGCAGCGCGCCGTGGTGCCCACCGGGGTCGCGATCGCCCTGCCCGATGGCTATGCCGCGTTCGTGCACCCGCGGTCCGGGCTGGCGGCGCGTCATGGCGTCACGATCGTGAATGCACCGGGCACTGTGGACGCCGGGTACCGTGGCGAGATCAGGGTGACCTTGCTCAATACCGATGCCGACGCCGCGGTGCTCTTGCGTCGCGGGGACCGGATCGCCCAGCTGGTGGTGCAGCGGGTGGAGCGCCCGGTGTTCTATGAGGTAGAGAGGCTGCCAGGTTCGGCCAGAGGCCGTGACGGGTTCGGGTCGACCGGCGGCTACGCGGCGGCGGGCGAGCCCGTCGGATAGAACGAGTTCCGTTAAGGAAGTTAGGAGCGTGCAGGGTGTTCAGGCGGCGCCGCCGCGAGCAAGCGGACCGGCCCGGATTTGACTCCGGCACGGCCCAGCACGACGAGGAACTGTACGGCGACCTCGACGAGCTGGACGACGACGACGAATCCGGCTCCGGGCCGGATGATCCGGCGCCTTACCACGAGAGCGCGGGCCAGCTGTCCGGTCCCTGGGACGGGGCCGGGAACTACCCGCAGCGGGAGCGTATTGATTTCGGCAGCCTGCTGATCCCCGCGTATGAGGGGATCCGCGTGGAGGTCGAGGTGGCCGAGGGCATGGGCGTGTGCGTCACGATCCTGCGCGACGACAGCGTCCTGCAGCTGATGGCCTTCGCCGCGCCGAAGACCAGCGGGCTGTGGGACGAGGTGCGCCGGGAGTTCGCCGCGGAGGTGGCGAGGTCGGGCGGCAACAGCCAGGTGTCGGAGGGCCCGTTCGGCATCGAGCTGCAGGCGTGGGTGCACCCCATGGGAGAGGGCCATGGCCGGGGGGAGCTGGAGCCGATCCGCTTCCTGGGCGTCGATGGTCCCCGCTGGTTCCTGAGGGGCATGATCCGCGGCCCGGCGGCCCGCCGTCCGGACCTGGCCCTGCCGTTCGAGGAGCTGTTCGCGGACGTGGTCGTGGTGCGCGGAGATCACCCGGCCCCGCCGGGGGACCTGCTGGAGATCGGGCTGCCCGAGGACATGCGCCAGGCCCTGGCCGACCAGTTCGAGCAGCAGACGGCCGGCCAGTCCCTGCCCAACCCGTTCGAGCGCGGCCCGGAGATCACCGAGACCAGGTAGGGCGCGGCCCCCTCATCCGCCGCCGGAGAGCAGCCGGCCCAGTTCCTCCTCGACGTCCTCGCTGGTCACGAACAGCAACTCGTCGCCGGCCTCCAGCGGATCGTCGCTGTCGGGCACGATTACCCGGCCGTCGCGCAGGATCGCGACCAGCGCGGTGTCGGTGGGCCACTCGATGGACCCGATCCGCTGGCCGGCCAGGGGCGCGTCGGCCGGCATGGTCAGCTCCACCAGGCTGGCCTCGCTCTGCCGGAACGTCATCAGCCGGACCAGGTCACCGACGCTGACCGCCTCCTCGACCAGGGCCGAGAGCAGCCGGGGCGTGGACACCGCGACGTCGACTCCCCAGGACTCGTTGAACAGCCACTCGTTGTTCGGGTGGTTGATCCGGGCCACCACCCGCGGCACCCCGTACTCGGTCTTGGCCAGCAGCGATACCACGAGGTTGACCTTGTCGTCCCCGGTCGCGGCGATCACGACGTTGCAGCGCTCCAGCGACGCGTCTTCCAGAGAGGTGATCTCGCACGCGTCGGCGAGCAGCCACTCCGCGCTCGGGACGTTGTAGACCTTGATCTTTCTCGGGTCCTTGTCGATGAGCAGCACCTCATGGCCGTTGCCCAGCAGTTCCATGGCGATGGACCGGCCGACCGAGCCTGCTCCGGCGATCGCGACGCGCATCAGTGACCTCCCTTGCCCGGCGTGGCCGGTTTGGCGAAGGCGGCGGCTATCCGGTCCAGGTCGCGGTCATGGGCGATCACGTGCAGCACGTCACCCTCCTGGAGGACGGTGCCGGGACCGGGCATCATGGACTCCCCGAGCCGCGAGATATACGCGATCTTGGTGCGAGCGGCGTCCTCGAGCGCGGTGACCTTCTCTCCGAGCCAGTGCTCGGAGTAGGCCACCTCGGCGAGCACGATCGCCCCGGTCGGATCGCGCCAGAGCGGCTGTGCGCCCTCGGGCAGCAGCTTGCGCAGCATCTGGTCCGCGGTCCAGCGCACCGTCGCCACCGTGGGAATGCCGAGCCGCTGGTAGACCTCGGCCCGGCGAGGGTCATAGATCCGCGCCACGACCCGGCCGACGCCGAACGACTCCCTGACCACCCGGGCCGCGATCACGTTGGAGTTATCGCCGCTGCTTACCGCCGCGAAGGCGTCGGCACGCTCGATGCCGGCCTCGATCAGGACGTCGCGGTCGAAGCCGATTCCTGTGATCTTGGTTCCCTTGAATCCGGCCGACAGCTTGCGGAACGCGTCTGGATCCTGGTCGATCACCGCGACCGAGTGTCCATGGTCCTCGAGAATGTGGGCGATCGTCGAGCCGACTCGCCCGCACCCCATGATCACGATGTGCACGGCTTTCCTTCCCGCGAGCAATGTGCCCGAACACGGTATTATCCTGCGGCCCGGCGGTGCCAGCCATATGGCCCGCCGGCGCCCCGGTCGCGGGCGGGCGGCGGTGTCACGGGAGCATGGTGGCGTGATAGCGACCGCTTCGCACCCGCCCGAGCCCGGTGACCTGGTTGAGCTCACCGTGGGCGAGGTCGCGCACGGCGGCTGGTGCGTGGCCAGGACCGGCCCAGGCCCGGTGGTCTTCGTGCGGCACGCGCTGCCTGGAGAGCGGGTCCGCGCGGTCATCACCCAGACCACGTCGCGGTTCGCCCGGGCCGATGCCACGCAGATCCTCGATGCCTCGGCGGACCGGGTCCCGTCGCCCTGCCCGCACGCGCGGCCCGGCGGCTGCGGCGGCTGCGACTGGCAGCACGCAAGCCTTACGGCCCAGCGCGCCCTGAAGGCGGCGGTCGTCCGCCAGCAGTTGCGCCGCATCGCCGGCATCGAGCGCGAGGTAGCCGTCGAGCCCATGCCCGGCGACGAGACCGGCCTTGGCTGGCGTACCCGGGTAAAGTTCGCGGTCGGCCGGGACGGCGTCGCCGGCCTGCGCCGGCACCGCTCGCACGAGATCATGGCGATCGGCGACTGCCTGATCGCCCATCCGCTGATCGACACGGCGGCGGTTACCGGGCAGCGGTGGCCGGGGGCGGCCTCGGTCGAGGTCGCTGTGGCGCCCGGGTCCGGCCAGCGGGCGGTGATCGTCTCGGGCCGCGCGGCGACCGCTCGCGGCCATGGCCACCTGCGCCAGCGCGCCGTCGGCCGGGACTGGAGGGTCAGCGCCACCGGGTTCTGGCAGGTGCACCCGCTCGCGGCGGACACGCTCGCGGCGGCCGTGCTCGATGCGCTCCGCCCCGGACCGGGGGACGTGGCGCTGGACCTGTACTGCGGGGCCGGGTTGTTCACCGGGGTCGTGGCCGAGGCCGTCGGCCCGTCGGGAACGGTGATCGGGATCGAGGCAGATGCCGCCGCCGTCCGCGACGCCCGGCACAACCTGCGCGCGACCCCGTGGGCGCGGGTGCACCGGGGCGATGCCGCGACGGTGCTGGCCAGGAACGGGCTGTCCGGCGCCTCGCTCGCCGTGCTCGACCCGCCCAGGACGGGAATCGACCGGCGGGTCATCGGCCTGCTGTCGGCACCGGCCCCGGCGCGGGACCAGCGCGGCAGCCAGGCGGCTCGGGTCCGGCGGATAGCGTACGTGTCCTGTGATCCCGCCACCATGGCCCGCGACATCGGCGTGTTCCGCGCCTCGGGCTGGGTCCTGGAGGCCCTGCGCGGCTTCGACGCGTTCCCGATGACGCACCAC
>JASIJN010000264.1 GCA_030050125.1 Streptosporangiaceae bacterium
AACTCCTCGGGCCAGTCGACGGTCCCGTCCGGCGCGATGTTCAGCTCGGTCCCGTGCAGCAAGACCATGGGCTCTGTGCCCGGCGGGGCGGCCAGCCCGGCGCCGAGCCGGCGCACCTGCTCCCGCTGGGCCAGCATCTTCTCGTCGGTCATCCGCTGCATGACCAGGTCCGGCGCGTGATCGGTGATCGCATAGTAGGCGTACCCTCTGGCCTGGGCCCTGGCCACCATGTCGCCCAGGGACGCGACGCCGTCGGTCAGGTCGGTGTGCGTGTGCAGGTCGCCACGGATGTCCCCCTCGCCGACCAGCTTCGGCAGGTCGCCGCGCAGCGCCGCGGCCACCTCGCCGGTGTGCTCGCGCAGCGGCGGCGGTATCCACGGCATCCCGAGCCGGCGGTAGACCTCCTCCTCGGTCCGGGACACGATCTTCTCCCCGGTGACCGCGTCGAAGAGGCCGTACTCGGAGAGCTTGAGCTTCTTGCGCACGGCGATCTCGCGGATCGCCACGTTGTGCGCCTGCGACCCGGTGAAGTACTGCATCGCCGCGCCCCAGGAGTCCAGCGGGACCACCCGCAGGTCGACCTGGAGTCCCGCGGCGGTCCGGACCGAGGTCTTGGCCGGGCCGGCCGCGATGACCGCCGCCACCTCGGGCAGGCCGGTGAGCGCGGCCATCAGCGGGCCTGAGTCGTCCGCGGCGGCCAGGACGTCGACGTCGCCGACGGTCTCGGCGAACCGGCGCAGCGATCCCGCGGGCGCGCAGCGCAGGCAGCCGGGCACCGCGCTGACCGCCGTGACCACGGCGGCGGCGGTCTCGTCGGCCACGTTCAGCAGCACCCGGCCGGCCGAGGCCTCGAGCAGGTCGATGCCGTTCCGCAGCTTCTCCTCGCTCCTGCTGCCGAAGCCCCGCAGGCCGGCCAGCCGCCCGGCGTCGATCGCCTCGCGCAGCTCGGCCGGGGAGCCGATGCGCAGTTCCCGGTACAGCGTCAGCGCGCGCTTCGGTCCGAGCCCCGGGATCCGGGTCAGCCGGAGCACCCCGTCCGGGATGTCGGCCCGCAGCCGTTCCAGCGCCGCGAACGTCCCGGTCGCGTTGATCTCGGCGATCTTCTCGGCGATGGCCCGGCCGACGCCCGGGATCCCCTGCAGCGCGGCGAGATCCATCCGGGACACGTCGTCGGCGCGGCCGACGATGGCCCGGGCGGCCCGCTCATAGCTGCGCGCCCGGAACTGGTCGCCGCCCGTCATCAGGTGCAGCTCGGCGTACTCGTTCAGCAGCGCCGCCGCCGCCTCGTTGGGCCGGGGCATGGCCCCATTCTGCCCGGTCGGGCCGGGTCAGGGGTTCGCGCGCGCGGTCACCGCTGGTCGGTCGGCTCGAGCGTCAGCGACACCGAGTTGATGCACCACCGCTGGTCGGTGGGCACGTCGTAGCCCTCGCCCTCGAACACGTGCCCCAGATGGGAGTCACAGGCCGCGCACCGGACCTCGGTGCGGACCCGGCCCAGCGAGCGGTCCTCGAGCAGCACCACCGCGTCGCCGGAGTCGGGCTGATAGAAGCTGGGCCAGCCGCAGTGGGAGTCGAACTTGGCGTCCGAGCGGAACAGCTCGGCCCCGCAGGCCCGGCACCGGTACACGCCCTCGGTCTTGGTGTCGGTGTACTCGCCGGTGAACGGCGCCTCCGTGCCCGCCTGCCGGAGCACGTGGTACTCCTCGGGGGTGAGCCGCTGCCGCCATTCGTCGTCTGTGCGCTGCACCTTGTCCATGGACCGTGAGACTACCCGGCGGGGGTCATAGCGTGACCGCGTGCACCGGCTCGCCGTCGGCGCCGGGCCGCAGTTCCACCTCCGCCACCGCGCCCGCGGCCTGGACATCGGGCAGCACCGGGGACAGGGCGGCCAGGTACGGCGCGGACGCGGTCACCACGAGCCGCTCGGCGCCGGCCCGCATCGGCAGCCTGGCCTGCGACTTCGCCTTGCGGACCGAGGCTATCGCGGCCGAGGCGGCGTCGAGCAGCTCGTCGCCGGCGCCGTCGGCGAGTTCCCGCAGCGGCCGCGGCTCCGGCCACGGCGCCCGGTGCACCGAGCCGCCCGGCGCGGAGCCGTCATCGGCCGGGCCCTCGTGCCACCATGACCACGCCTCCTCGGTGACGAACGGCAAAAACGGGGCGAACAGCCGCAGCTGCACCGACAGCGCGACCCGCAGCGCGGCGATCGCGGACGCGGCGGGTGCCTCGCCGCTGCCGCCGTAGGCCCTGGGCTTGACCAGCTCCAGGTAGTCGTCGCAGAAGAACCAGAAGAACCGCTCGGTCAGCTCCAGCGCCAGCGCGTGGTCGTAGGCCTCGAACGCCCCGGTGCTCCGCTGCACGACCCCGGCCAGCCGCCCCAGCATCGCCCGGTCCAGGGGCTCGGTGACCGGGGCCGCGTCGTCCCCGGCGGCGGCCGCCGCCGGCATGCCCAGCACGAACCGGCTGGCATTGAGGATCTTGAGCGCCAGCCGCCGGCCGATCTTGAGCTGGGCCGGGTCGTAGGCGGTGTCCACGCCGAGCCGGGCGCTGGTGGCCCAGTACCTGACCGCGTCCGAGCCGAAGTCACGCAGCAGGTCGCTCGGGGTGGTCGCCTGGCCCTTGGACTTGGACATCTTCTTGCGGTCCGGGTCGAGGATCCACCCGGAGATCGCCGCGTGCCGCCACGGCAGCACCCCGGCCTGCACGTGGGAGCGCAGCACGGTGTAGAACAGCCAGGTCCGGATGATCTCCGGGCCCTGCGGCCGCAGGTCCATGGGGAACAGCCGGTCCGCGCCGCCGCCGCCGTCCCTCGCGGCCAGGCCGGCGGCGATCTGCGGGGTGAGCGACGAGGTGGCCCAGGTGTCCATCACGTCGGGATCGGCGGCGAACCCGCCGGGCTGGCCGCGCTGGCTCTCCTGGTACCCGGGCGGGACGTCGGCGGCCGGGTCGACCGGCAGCATCTCGTCGGAGGGCAGGAGGGGGGCGCCGTAGCGGGGCGCGCCGTCGGAACCGAGCGGGTACCACACCGGGATCGGCACGCCGAAATAGCGCTGCCTGCTGACCAGCCAGTCGCCCGCCAGGCCGTTCACCCAGTCCTCGTACCTGGCCCGCATGTGCGGGGGGTGCCAGTCGAGTTCCCGGCCCCGGGCCAGCAGCGCCTCGCGCAGGGCGGGATCCCGGCCGCCGTTCCTGATGTACCACTGCCGGGTGGAGACGATCTCCAGCGGCGCCTCGCCCCGCTCGTAGAACTTCACCGGGTGCACGACCGGCTCCGGTTCGCCGCGCAGGTCCCCGGACTCGCGCAGCATCACGGTGATGCGGGCCCGGGCCGCCCGCACCGGCGTCCCGGCCAGCTCCTGGTAGGCGGACCGGCCGTCGCGGCTGGTCAGCCAGGGCAGCGGCCCGTCCGCCAGCCGCCCGTCCCGGCCGATCACCGGCCTGGTCTCCAGCCGCAGGTCCCGCCACCAGGTCACGTCCGTGGTGTCGCCGAACGTGCACACCATCGCGATGCCGCTGCCCTTGGCCGGGTCGGCCAGCCGGTGCCCGAGCACCGGGACCGAGATCCCGAACAGCGGCGTGGCGACGGTCCGGCCGAGCAGGCCCGCGTACCGTTCGTCGTCGGGATGCGCGACCAGCGCCACGCAGGCCGGGAGCAGTTCCGGCCGGGTGGTGGCCACGAGCACCTCGCCACCCAGCCCCGGTGCGTCCGGTGCGTTCTGGATCCGGAACGCGATCCGGCAGTAGCTGCCCGCCACCTCCCGCTCCTCCAGCTCGGCCTGCGCGACCGCGGTGCCGAACGTCACGTCCCACAGCGACGGCCCCTCGGCCAGGTAGGCCTCGCCCGTGGCCAGGTCGCGCAGGAACGCGCGCTGCGAGACGGCCTGGGTGGCGTCGTCGATGGTCCGGTAGCAGAGCGACCAGTCCACCGACAGGCCGAGCTGCCGCCACGCCTCGGCGTAGGCGCGCTCGTCGACCTCGGTCAGCTCACGGCACAGCTCGACGAAGTTCCGCCGCGACACCGGGACGGCCTGGTCCGGCCCGCGCCCGCCCGCCTGGCCCGGGTCCGGCCGGGGCGGGGTGAACCCCGGATCATAGGGCAGCGACGGGTCGCAGCGGATGCCGTAGTGGTACTGCACCCGGCGCTCGGTGGGCAGCCCGTTGTCGTCCCAGCCGACCGGGTAGAACACGTCCTTGCCGCGCATCCGCCAGAACCGCGCGACCGCATCGGTGTGGGTATAAGAGAAGGCGTGCCCGAGGTGGGCCGAACCGCTCGCCGTCAGCGGGGGAGTGTCAATGGCGTAGACGTCGCCGCGGCGCCCTGTCCCGGCAGAACTCCCTGTCCCGTCAAACTTGTACTACCCGCGCCTGCGCCCAGCGACGAGTCCACTTGTCCTCCAGGCCGTCGAGCGAGGGTCGGGCGTCAGGGTTCATGCCGCCATGGTAGCGCGCCGCCCGGACGGGGGATGCACAAACCAGGGCCGGGCACCGCGCACCGGGGGAGCATGTCGGGACTTCCGCAGACTCGGCCGCATTCCGGGGGATGATGATCATGACACGCATTCCGGGCAAGGCCGTCGCCTCCCTGGCCGCCGTCGCGATCACGGGGGTGCTGGCCGCCGCCTGCGGCTCGTCGGGCCCGGCGACGGGCACCCAGACGCTCGACCTGACCACGCACTCGGTCGTGGCGAACCCCGTCTACCATGCCGTCGCCAGCGGCGTGATCTCGGCCACCGGGACCGTGCAGGCCGCGTCGTCGGCTGCGAACGCCCCGCTGGTCGCCAGGTTCCCCCGCGGCACCTTCCAGGTCGGCCACCTGACCGCCGGCAAGGAGGCGGGCAGCATCAACCCCAAGACCTGCGCCGCGGTCTTCACCGTGACCGGCGCCACCTACCAGCTCGGCAACGGCACCGGCAGCTACAAGGGAATCACCGGCCACGGGGACGCCGCCCTGAAGTTCAGCGGCACGCTGCCCAAGCTCAGCAACGGCAGCTGCAACGAGTCGAGCACCGCCGTGCCCGTGCCGGGCAGCACGACCACGACCGTGCGCGCGAGCGGCCCGGTCACCGTTCCCTGACCGGGGCGGGGTCGCGGGAGCCTTCAGGACTGCTTGCGGACCCAGCGCGGGCGCTCGAACCAGCGGCCGAACCACGGGCCCCAGCCCGAGTGAGTCGACGCGCGATCCTCCCGGACCATGTCGGGCTCGAAGACCGGCGGGGCATTGGGCGCTGGCAGGTCGGCGACCTGCGGCTCCTCGAACCGGCACTTGACGTAGCCGGGGGTGATCGCCTCGACCTGGTCGGCGTCGACGAACTTGAGCCAGCCTCTGGCCTGCCCCATCCGGAGCATCTCGGCCCTCGCGCGCCGCTCGGTCTTGGCGTGCGGCGCGGCGAGCCCGGTGCCGGTGTACACCACGATGCCGTCGAACACGTCGAGCTCGGGCACCTCGAGCACGTGCTCGACCACGCCGAACTGCTCGCCGGAGTGGGTGACGACCGGCAGGCCCGGGCCGACCGCGCGGTAGGACATGGTGGTCTGCTCCTCGTCGCGGTCGAGCGAGTCGTCCATGTCGCGCACCTCTCGTCGTTCGCTCGCGCCCTCGCCCGTGCCGCCGGCGAAGCGGCGTTCGCGCGCCTGGGCCCGGGTGTTTGCCGGGGAATAAACGTATCGTCGGTGATACCGGTTCCAGCCACGGACGGAGGCCGGAATGGTTCCCGACATCAACCTAGTGGACGCGGACACCTACCAGCGGGCCGGCGCACCCCATGATCAGTTCGCCTGGCTCCGGCGGCACGCCCCGGTCTACTGGCATGAGCACGGCGGGGCCCCGGAGTGGCCCGGGTTCTGGGCGGTGACCAGGCACGCGGACATCGGTTACGTGTCCCGGCACCCCGAGATCTTCTCCTCGAGCCGGCGGCTGGTGCTGTTCAGCGAGACGCCGGAGTCGGAGATCGAGATGCAGCGGCTCATGATGCTCAACATGGACCCGCCGCAGCACACCCGGCAGCGGAGCTTCGTGAACCGCGGCTTCACCCCGCGCATGATCAACACGCTGGCCAAGCACATCAGGGAGATCTGCGACACCCTGATCAACGAGGTGATACCCCGCGGGGAGGACGACTTCGTCACCGACATCGCGGCGCCGCTGCCGCTGCAGGTGATCTGCGAGCTCGTCG
>JASIJN010000265.1 GCA_030050125.1 Streptosporangiaceae bacterium
GCCGCCTTCGCGCACGGGTCATTCCGGCCGGGCGCCGGCTCGCCAGCTGGCGGCATTCGCCGGAAGTTGCTCAGGGGCCCGAACGCTCCGCTGCGGGGCGGGGCTGGGCTCCTCGCCGGAATCTGGGCGCGGCCGCCGGCGCCGGGCGTCACCCCACGACAGCACGCCGACCACCCCGAGCACGGCGGCGATGAACGCGGGCGACGCCCAGAGCGGGACCTCGTACAGGTCGGCGGTGACCAGCTTGACCGCGACCGCGGCGAGGATGACGGCCAGCCCCGGCTGCAGGTAGCGCAGCCGGCGGGCCGCGCCGGCCAGCAGGAAATACAGGGCCCGCATCCCCAGCAACGCGAAGACATTGGAGGTGTACACCACGAACGTGTCGGTGGTTACGGCCAGGATGGCCGGGATCGAGTCGACCGCGAAGATCACGTCGGTGGCCTCGATGACGATCACGGCCAGCAGCAGCGGGGTGGCCAGCAGGCGGCCCCGCTCGCGGACGAGGAACCGCTGGCCGTGGAGCTCCGCGGTGGCGGGCAGTGCCCGGCGCAGCAGCCGCAGCACCCGCCTGTCCTGCGGCTCGGGTCCGCCGCCGCTACCGCCGCGCAGCATCCGGAGGGCGGCGTAGAGCAGCACGGCGCCGAACAGGTAGCTGACGGGGTGAAACGCCTCGAGCAGCGAGGCGCCCGCGGCGATGAACCCGGCCCGCATGACCAGCGCGCCGGTGATCCCCGCCATCAGCACCCGGTGCTGATAGCGGGGAGGGATCGCGAACGCCGAGAAGATGACCGCGAAGACGAACACGTTGTCCAGCGAGAGGCTCTTCTCGATCAGGTAGCCGGCCAGGTAGGCCTGCGCCGTGCCGCTGCCCAGCCACGCCCAGAGCAGCCCGCCGAAGCCCAGGCCCATGGCCACCCAGACCGCGCTCCAGGCGCCCGCCTCCGTGACCGATACCTGGTGCGCGCGGCGGTGCAGCACGAACAGGTCCAGGGCCAGCATGGCGAGCACGAACGCGGCGAAGCAGACCCAGGCCCAGGCGGGCACGGTCATCGTGGCCGCCCGGGCACGGCTTTGCGCGTTCGCTGTGTCGCCGTCATGTCCCGCGCTCCCGTATCGAGCAACGCCCGCACGGTTATGGGGCGTTTTCCGTACCGGCGCAAGCTAATCGCGGCGATTTGGAACCGTGGTGCCGCCGGCGTGGAGGACCCGTGGGGAACGTGCGAGACCGGGCACCCCGTCTCGGCAGATGCGCGCGTGGCCGATCTCGACGGTGCGGACCGTCAGCGGCTCACCGCCTGCTTGACCAGGGTGCGCCCGAAGTCCCACATCAGGCCGCTGCCACGGTGCGCGTCCTTCATCACGTCGTCGAACGCCTCGCGGAACAGCTCCACCTCGGCTTCCCCGATGGTCAGCGGCGGCAGCAGCTTGATCACCTCGGTGTGGTCGCCGGAAACCTGGGTCAGGATGCGGTGCCGCTGGAACAGCGCCACGACCACCATCTGGGCGAACAGCCCCACCCGGGCGGCCTGCAGCATGCCCCAGCCCGGCCGCAGCTTCAGCGAGCTCGGCTTGGTGAACTCCAGGCCGATCATCAGGCCGCGGCCCCGGACCTCGCCGAGCAGCTCGTACTGCTCGATCATGCCGGTCAGCGCGGCCCGGAGCGCGTCGCCGGTGCGCTCAGCGTTGCTGACCAGCTGCTCGTCCTCGATGACGGCGAGCGAGGCCAGCCCGGCCGCCATCGCGGCCGCGTTCGAGCCGAACGTCGAGTCGTGCACCAGCACCCGGTCCATCGACGAGTAGACCTTGTCGAAGATCCAGCCCTTGGCCAGCGTCGCGCCCACCGGGACGAACCCGCCGGATAGCGCCTTGGCCACGGTGACGATGTCCGGCTCGACGTCCTCGTGCTGGTAGCCGAAGAACCGCCCGGTCCGCCCGAGCCCGGTCTGCACCTCGTCGCAGATCAGCAGCGCGCCGTGCTCGTGGAGCAGGGCCGCGGCCGCGCCGAGGAACCCTTCCGGCGGCATCCAGACGCCCTTGCCCTGGATCGGCTCGATGATCAGCGCGGCCACGTCGCCCTTGCGAAGCTCGGCCTCCAGCGCGTCGGTATCCCCGAGCGGAACGCTCACGTCGGGCAGCAGCGGGTCGAACCCCTTGCGGAACTCCGCCGCGCCGTTGACCGACAGCGAGCCGGCGGTGAGGCCGTGGAAGGCGTGGCTGCAGTACAAGATCCGCTTCCTGCCCGTCGCGTACCTGGCGAACTTCAGCGCCGCCTCGACCGCCTCGGTGCCGCTGTTGCCGAAGTACACCCGGTCGAACTCCGGGGCCTTGGCCAGCAGCCGCTCGGCCAGCAGGCCGGGCAGCAGCGGGCAGTCGAACTGGACCAGGTCGGCCAGCTCGGCGTCGAGCACGTCGTGCAGGGCCTTGCGGACGACGGGATGGTTGTGTCCCACCCCGAACACGCCGAACCCGGCCAGGAAGTCGGCGTACCGGTTCCCGTCCCGGTCGTACAGGTACGTGCCCTCGGCCCGCACGTACTCCTTGTCGAACCCGATCGCGTGCAGCATGCGCGGCAGCTGCGGGTTGAGGTAACGGGCGTGCAGGTCGTACCCCTCGTCGCGGCGGGCGGCGATGAGGGACGGCAGATCGAATCCCATGGCAGCACTCTTCCGGTTCAGGCAGGCCTCTGGTCTGCCGACATCGAACAATTCTCGCCGAGTTCCGGCCAGGGTGGCTGGCCGGGAGGCGGCCTCCGGCCAACGGCGCCCGAAAAAACCCCGATCAGGCTAGCGCCCGGAGCGCGTCGGCCAGCGGGGCCAGGCTGTCCGGCGGGGCACCGTGCGGCAGGTTCATGATCACCAGGTCGACGCCGGCGTCCCGGTAGGCGGCCGCGGTCTCGGCCGCCGCCTGGGGCCCGTCGTCCGTCCGCACGTTGACCGAGCAGGTGATCTCCCCCGGGTCGCGGCCGAGCTTCTCGCAGTGCTCGAGCAGCGTGTCCTTGAGGCTGCGCCAGTCGTCGGGGCCCTGGGTGATCGCGTTCCACTGCTGGGCCCAGCGCGCGGCGGTGCGCAGCGTCCTGGTCCGGCCGCGCCCGCCGATGACGATGGGCGGATGCGGCCGCTGCACCGGCTTGGGCTCGCAACGCGCCTCGGTGAGGTGCAGGTACCTGCCGTCGAACGTGGTCGTGGTGTCGCTGAGCAGCCTGACGATGACCTCGACGCCCTCGTCGAAGCGGTCGAACCGCTCGCGCAACGGGGGCAGGTCTATGCCGTAGGCGTCGCACTCCATCTGGTTCCAGCCCGCGCCGAGGCCGATCTCTAGCCGGCCTTCGGAGATAATGTCCACGGTCGCGGCCATGTTGGCCAGCACCGCGGGATGGCGGTAGACCATGCCCGTGACCTGGCAGCCGATCCGGATCCGCCGGGTGCCCTGGGCCAGCGCGGCCAGCATGGTCCAGGCCTCGAAGTTGGGCCCGGTGAGGTCCCCGGTCAGCGGGTAGAAGTGGTCCCAGTTCCAGCCGGACTCGAAAACGTCGATGTCGTCGGCCGCAAGCCACACGTCGCGGATCTGCGCCCAGCTCTGGTGCTCGGGTCTCGTCTTGATCGCGAAGCGCACTGATCCTCCCTCATCCGCCGCCATCGTCGCCGCGCCGGTGCACCGCTAATCCCCCATGCCGGAAACGTAACAGAACGCGCCGTCTCCGCGGGCCCGGGTACCGGCGCCGGGAGCGGGAGCGCGGGCGAGAGCCGGCCGTAGCTACGCTGGACCGGTGGGCAGGGACGCCGACCGCCAGTACGTGCCGGCGCCGATGCGCCGCGATGTCCGCCTGCTCGGGGACCTGCTCGGCGAGGTGCTCCGGGAATCGGGCGGCCAGGGCCTGCTCGACGACGTCGAGCGGCTGCGCCGCGCCGTCATCGCCGCCCGGCACGCCGAGCCGGCGGTCCCGGCCGGGCCGGGGAGGACGTCCGGCGACGCGCTCGGCAAGATCAGCGAGATGGTGACGGCCTGGCCGCTGGAGCGGGCCGAGTCCGTGGCCCACGCCTTCACCGTGTACTTTCACCTGGCCAACCTGGCCGAAGAGCATCAGCGGGTCCGCACGCTGCGCGAGCGGGACGGCGGCGGCGAGCCGGTCCGTGAGTCGCTGGCCGACGCCGTGGCCAGGATCGGGGCCGCGCAGGGCTCCGCCCGCGTCGGCGAACTGGTCGCGGGACTGCGCGTGCACCCGGTCCTGACCGCGCACCCCACCGAGGCCCGCCGCCGGGCGGTCACCGAGGCGCTGCGACGGATCGGCGCGCTGCTGACCCGGCTCGACGACGAGCGGCTGGGCGCGAGCGAGCGGGCGGAGACCCGGCGCCGGCTCAAGGAGGAGATCGACCTGCTGTGGCGGACGTCGGCGCTTCGGTCGGCGGCCATGCGCCCGCTCGACGAGGTCCGCGCGGCCATGACCGCGTTCGACGAGACCCTGTTCCTCGTGGTCCCCGCCCTGTACCGGTCGCTGGACCGGGCGCTGAACGGCCCGGACTCGGGCCGGACGCAAGCCGCGGCGAGCGCGTTCCTGCGCTACGGCAGCTGGATCGGCGCGGACCGGGACGGCAACCCGTTCGTGACCGCCGAGGTGACCAGGCAGACGGCGGCGATCCAGGCCGAGCACGTGCTCCGGGCGCTGGAGAACGCGACCGAGCGGATCGGCCGGGCGCTCACCGTGCACGCGGGCTCCGGCCCGGCGGCCCCGGCCGCGGGCATGGCGCGGGCGATGGCGGCCGCACAGGACCGGCATCCGGAATTGCTCGCCGAGATCACGGCCCGCGCGCCGGGGGAGCCGTTCCGCGCCTACCTCGTCTACGCCGCACGCCGCCTGCGCGCGACCCGGATGGAGCTGGGGGACCAGCCGGCCTCGGGGACCGACCGCGGCGAACCGGAGCGCGGCTGGCCCGGCCAGGCCCTCCCCGGCCAGGCCCTCCCGGGCCTGGCCTACCCGGGACCGGCCGAGTTCCTCGACGATCTGCGCCTGGTGCAGCGGGAACTGGCCCGGGCGGGCGCTCCCCGGCAGGCGTTCGGTGAGCTGCAGCACCTGATCTGGCAGGCGGAGACGTTTGGCTTCCACCTGGCCGAGCTCGAGGTCCGCCAGCACAGCGCGGTGCACGCCCGCGTCCTGGCCGACCTCGCGACGGGCGGCCCGCTCTCGGCGCAGACCCGCGAGGTCCTCGCGACGTTCCGGGCCATGGCCTGGATCCAGGACCGGTTCGGCCCCGCCGCCTGCCGCCGGTACGTGGTCAGCTTCACCAGGTCGGCCGCTGACATCGCCGCGGTCTACGACCTGGCCCGCCGGGCCATACCGGACGGGCGGCTGCCCCAGCTCGACGTGGTCCCGCTGTTCGAGAGCGGCGCTGACCTGGAGAACGCGGCCCGGGTGCTCGACGACATGCTGCTGCTCGAGCCGGTCGCGGCCAGGCTGGCGGCCACCGGGCGGCGGCTGGAGATCATGCTCAGCTACTCCGACTCGGCCAAGGAACTGGGCCCGGTCAGCGCGACGCTGCGGCTGTTCGCCGCGCAGCAGCGGCTGGTCCGCTGGGCCCAGGCCAACGACGTCCGGCTGACCATGTTCCACGGCCGCGGCGGCGCGCTCGGACGCGGCGGCGGGCCGGCCGGGCGCGCGGTGCTCGCCCAGCCGCCCGGCTCGGTGGCCGACCGGTTCAAGGTCACCGAGCAGGGAGAAGTGATCTTCGCGCGGTACGGCCACCCGGTGATCGCCCAGAGGCACCTGGAGCAGGTGGCCTCCGCGGTCCTCCTGGCCTCCGCCGTTCCCGCACCCACAGCCAGCCAGGCAGGCGAGGCCAGCCCGGCGCCGACCACAACCCGCGCACCCACAGCCAGCCCGGCACCGGCCACGCCCCCCGCATCCACAGCCGGCCCGGCAGGCGAGGCCAGCCCGGCGCCGGCCACACCCCCCGCACCCCCTGGACCGGCGGTGGGCCGGTTCCGGGAGGTCGCCGAGCTGATGGATGCCGGGGCGCTGCGGGCCTACCGGAGCCTGGTCGAGGCCGACGGGTTCGCCGAATGGTTCGCCAGAATCAGTCCGCTGGACGAGATCGGCGCGATGCGGATCGGATCGCGGCCCGCCCGCCGCGGCATCGGCACCGGCGCCGGGCTGGACGACCTGCGGGCGATCCCGTGGGTGTTCGCGTGGTCGCAGACGCGGGTGAACCTGCCCGGCTGGTACGGCCTCGGCAGCGGTCTGGCCGCCGTGACCGATCGCGCGGGCGGGCTGCGGGAGGCGCAGGACGCCTACCGGTCCTGGCCGCTGCTCGCCGTCCTGCTGGACAACGCGGAGATGAGCCTGGCCAAGACCGACCGCAGGATCGCGGCCCGGTACCTGGCGCTGGGCGGCCGGGAGGACCTCACCGCGGCCGTCCTCGAGGAGTACGACCGGACCAGGAAGCTCGTGCTCACGGTGACCGGCCACGACCGGCTGCTGGCCGACCGGCCGGTGCTGTCCCGGGCGGTCGCGCTGCGCGATCCGTACGTGGACGCGCTGTCGCTGCTGCAGTTGCGTGCGCTGACCGCGCTTCGCACCGGGGCGCAGGAGCGCGACCGGCTGGAACGGCTCCTGCTGCTCAGCGTCAACGGCGTCGCGGCCGGCCTGCAGAACACCGGATGAGGGCAGACCACGGCGTGGCCGGGGCCCGGCCGGCGATAGGGTCGGTCCGTGGCCAATGACTGGCGGGTAACGGTGACACTGCACGACGCGGCCCATGCTGAGCGGGCGGCCCAGGCGGTGCGCGAGCACGAAGTGGAAGACGACGCGCGCCGCCGGCTCGGGCACCGGGTCGCGGTCAGCGCCGAGGGCCCCAGCATCTATCTGTACGCGGGCACGGAGAACGCGGCCAGGGAGGCCGACCGGATCGCGCGCGAGCTGATCGCGCAGCGCGGGCTGTCGGCCGACTTCGCGCTCGACCGCTGGCATCCGGTCGAGGAGGCCTGGGAGAGCGCCGACGTCGCCTTGCCGCAGACCGACGAGGAGCGCCAGGCCGAGCACCAGCGTCTAGAGGAGGAGGAGACGCAGGAGTCGGTAGCCACCGGCCACGCGACGTGGGAGGTGCGGGTCCAGCTGCCGTCCCATCACGAGGCGGTCGCGCTGGCCAAGCGGCTGCAAGCCGAGGGACGGCCGGTGATCCGGCGCTGGACGCTGCTGGTCCTCGGGGCGAACGACGAGGACGACGCCGCTGCCCTGGCCGAGCTGGTCAAACAGGAGGCGCCGGCGGACGCGAAGGTGGAGACCGAGGAACTCGGCCCGCTGCTGCCGTTCACCAACATCGGGCCGATCTCGATCTGGTGACCCGGCCCGGCCGCAGCCTGCTCGGAAACCTCAGCGGCGGACGGTGAAGTAGAGGTGGGTCGCGTAGGGCGACTCGACGACTCTGGTCGGTTCCAGTTGGATCGTCCGGTCGCCCAGGTTCTCGAATAGCCGCCTGCCCGCGCCGAGCAGCACCGGCGCCAGGTGCAGCCGCAGCTCGTCGACAAGCCCGGCGGCCAGGTATTGCTGGATGACGTTGGCACCGCCGCCGATCCCGACGTCCTTGTCCCCGGCCACGGCCCGGGCCTGGGCGAGGGCGTCTTCGATCCCGTTGGTGACGAAGGTGAACGGCGAGTCCCGGCCGACCCACTGCTGCGGCGCTGAGTGGGTGAGCACGAAGTACCGGGCGTCTTTGCCGCCCGGTGGGTTGCCGCCCCAGCCGCCGGTGACATCGAACATCCGCCTGCCGATGATCCCCGCGCCGATCGAGCCCATCGCCTCTTGCAGTACCTTGCGGTCGGCATCGAGCGGAGCGAACCGCCTGCTTTCGTCGTCGTAACGCCACGGCCCGCCCATGACCCAGTTGTGCAGGCACTCGCCGCCTTCCCCCAGGCCGCGGCCGGGCGCGTCGGCGGGCCCGGTGATGAACCCGTCCAGCGACATCGTGATGTCAGCGACGACCGTCCCCATGGCCGTTCCTCCTGTCCCGTCACCGGTGGCTGCGCCAGAGTAGACCGCATCAGCGGCGAGAACTCACCGCAACACGGGTTCGTCGAAATGCTCTCAGTGATAGGCACCGAGGCCGAGCCGAACCGCGAGGGCCAGGCCGCTCACGCCGACGCCAACGCGCAGCGCCGGCGCGGGCAGCCTGCGGACCAGGGCCGGGCCGATCCAGCCGCCGGCCAGAA
>JASIJN010000030.1 GCA_030050125.1 Streptosporangiaceae bacterium
CCGATCCCGGTGCCGATGGCGTTCTACTCGTTCGGCGGCTGGAAGTCGTCGCTGTTCGGCGACACGCACGTGCACGGGACCGAGGGTGTGCACTTCTACACCCGCGGCAAGGCGGTCACGTCGCGCTGGCTCGACCCCAGCCACGGAGGGGTGAGCCTGGGCTTCCCCGTCAATCGCTGATTCGATCTTTGACGCCCGGTCTCGTGGCGAGCGTGGCAGCCGCGCGGTGGCGGCGGCGCGGCGACGGGCGAATAATCGTCTTATCTGCTGAGCAGACATTCGCAGGCCGGGCCGTCACCACAGGCGGCGCCGGCCCGACCAGCGGGAGGCATTCATGACCGCACCCACGACCGACCCGGAGCGCGGCGCCGAGGTCGTGGCCATGGACCGGGCGCACGTCTTTCACTCCTGGTCGGCGCAGCGGACGCTGCGGCCCCTGGCGATCGCGCGGGCGGAGGGCTCGTACGTCTGGGATTACGACGGCCAGCGGTACCTGGATTTCTCCTCCCAGATGGTCAACACCAACATCGGGCACCAGCACCCGCGGGTGACCGCCGCGATCGCCGAGCAGGCGGCCCGGCTGGCCACGGTCGCCCCGCAGCACGCGAACGAGGCGCGGTCGCAGGCGGCTCGCCGGATCGCGGAACTGGCCCCGGACGGCATGAACAAGGTGTTCTTCACCAACGGCGGCGCGGACGCGAACGAGAACGCGATCCGGATGGCCCGGCTGCACACCGGCCGGGACAAGGTGCTCAGCTTCTACCGGTCCTACCACGGCAACACCGGGGCGGCGATCGTCTCGACCGGCGACCCGCGGCGCTGGCCGAACGAGTACGCCACCGGCCACGTCCACTTCTTCGGCCCGTTCCTGTACCGGACCGCGTTCTGGGCCGCGACCGAGCAGGAGGAGTGCCGGCGCGCCCTGGAGCACCTGGAGCAGGTGATCATCTTCGAGGGCCCGGCCACGATCGCGGCGATCCTGATCGAGACCATCGTGGGCACGGCCGGCGTGCTGGTCCCGCCGCCCGGCTACCTGGCCGGGGTCCGGGCCCTGTGCGACAAGTACGGCATCGCCTACATCGCCGACGAGGTGATGTGCGGCTTCGGCCGGGCCGGGGCCTGGTTCGCGTTCGAGCAGCACGGGGTGGTCCCGGACCTGATCACGTTCGCGAAGGGCTCGAACTCCGGGTACGTCCCGGTCGGCGGCGTGATCATCTCCGACGAGATCGCCGCCACCTTCGACGACCGGGTGTTCCCCGGCGGGCTGACCTACTCCGGCCACCCGCTGGCCTGTGCCTCCATTGTCGCGTCGATCGACGCGATGAAGGACGAGGGCGTCCTGGAGAACGCGGTCAGGATCGGCGAGGAGGTGCTCGGCCCGGGCCTGCGCGAGCTGGCCGGGCGGCACCCGGTGATCGGCGAGGTCCGCGGGCTGGCCGTGTTCTGGGCCCTGGACCTGGTCTCGGACCGCGCCACCCGGGCCACGCTGGCCCCGTACGGCGGGTCTTCCGAGGCGATGAACGAGGTCATGGCCCAGTCCAAGGCGCGCGGCCTGCTGCCGTTCCTGAACTACAACCGGATGCACGTGGTGCCCCCGTGCACGGTGTCCGAGGCCGAGGCCAAGGAGGGCCTGGCCATCCTGGACGAGGTGTTCACGGTGGTGGACCGCTACTACCAGGGGTAGCCCGGGCGCGCTGCGACAGTCGTCGCGCACGGGGTCCGGACGAGGGCAGGTGACGGGCATTACGAGCCGGAGGACGGAGCCGGCCGACGTGGTGATCGTCGGCGGCGGCCCCACCGGGCTTGTGCTCGCGGCCGAGCTCCGGCTGGGCGGCGCCGACCCGGTGGTGCTGGAGCGGCTGCCGGAGATCAGTGGGATCCCCAAGGGCAACGGCCTGGTCGGCCAGATCGTGCCGGCGCTGGACTACCGGGGTCTGGCCGAGCGGTTCGGGGCGGAGACCACATACACCGGCCCGGTGCCGCAGTTCCCGTTCGGCCCGCTGCGGCTCGACTTCCTGAGGCTGGGCCCGGGCCGGAGCCCGCTGCACATCCTGGCGATACCCCAGCGGCGGCTCGAGATGCTGCTCGACGACTGGCTGCGCGAGCTCGGCGGGAGCGTCCGGCGCGGCCACGAGGTGCTGGCGATGTCCCTGCCCGGAGACGACTCGCCCGCGACGCTGGATGTGCGCGGCCCGGATGGCGAGTACCGGCTCCGCACGCGGTACGTCGCGGGCTGCGATGGTGCGCACAGCCTGGTCCGCAAGCAGGCCGGCATCGGCTTCCCTGGCGTGACCTCGGCGGAGACGTCCCGGATCGGCCGGGTGCTGCTACCGACCGTCCGGCTCGTGCCGGCCGGCCGGGCGCCCGACGCGGCCGAGGTGCCCGGCGTCGGCCGGGTGCCGCTGATGCAGACGACGCACACGCCTCGCGGCGCCTATTCGCTCGCGCCGCTCACCTCGCTCGACAAGAGCGCCCGGCCCGGCATGTTCATCGTGTTCACCCTGGAGAACGAGCCGTCGGCGCCGGACGGCTCATCGGCGCCGGGCGGCTCGCTCGCGCGCGGCTCGTCGGGGCCAGAGGACCCGCAGGCGCCCATGACCCTCGACGAACTGCGCGACAGCGTCCGCCGTGTGCTCGGCGCGGACGTGCCGATGAGCGATCCGCAGTGGCTGACCCGGATCGTGGGGAACAGCCGGCAGGCCGAGCGCTACCGTGCGGGCCCGGTGCTGCTCGCGGGCGACGCGGCGCACATCCTCGGGGCCGGAGGGTCGCTGAACGTCGGCATGCTCGACGCGATCAACCTCGGCTGGAAGCTCGCCGCGCAGGTCGCCGGCTGGGCACCGGACGGCCTGCTGGACTCCTACCACACCGAGCGGTTCCTGGCCGGGCGGCGGGCCCTGATGCACACCAGGGCGCAGAAGGCGCTCTCAGCCCGCGGCGAGTACGGCGAAGCGCTGCGCGAGCTGTTCGGCGAGCTGATGCAGCAACCCGATGCGCTGCGACACGTCGGCTCGATCGTAGAGGGCTCCGACGTCCGGTACCCGATGCCCGCCGGCGCGGCCGGGCGGCACCCGCTCGCCGGCCGGTTCGCGCCGGACCTGCGCCTGATGCGCCCGGACGGCGGCGCCACGCGGGTCGCTGAACTGGTCCGGCCGGCGCGCGGCGTGCTACTCGATCTCAGCGGCTCCGGCGCAATCGCGAACGCCGCGCTGGCCGGGGCGGCCTCGCCCTGGCAGGACCGGGTGAACGTCGTCGTCGGCCGCCCCGTTACCGAGCCGGCGCCCGCCGCCGCGATGCTGATCCGGCCGGACGGGTACGTCGCCTGGGCGGCCGGCCTGGACGCCGGGGACCTGACCGGCGGGTTGCCCGAGGCGCTGGGCACCTGGTTCGGGACGCCCGACTAGAACACGGCTGGCCAAGGCCCCCGGTGCCCGGCCCTCGCCGCAGCGTGGCTTATCGGTCGCAGGCGCGGGTAATAACCCAAGTGTGATCACTACCGACGCTTTGGGCTGGGACAGCGGAGAGTGTCGGCGGGTGCCGATGCCAGGCTCCCTGGGTGAGCTGCGGGGCCCGCTGGAGGGCATGGCCAGTCTGCCTGCCCGGCTGTTCTGGTCTGGTCCCGACCCGCGGAGCGTGCGGTGGGATTTGTCCGACCGGCTGCGCCGCCGCGACCTGTACGAGATCGTGCTCGTGAAGGGGACGCTGGCCGACATCTGCGCGCTGGTCAACGGGCCTGAGCTGGCGCGGCTGTGGGACGACATGTACCTGCCGCCGTGGGTCCGCGAGGCGTGGGGCCCGCTGCTCGAGCCCGGCGACGTCGCGGCGTGAACCGAGTCCGCGCGCACCGAGACCAGCGGACCGCGCCCGGCTACATGCGGTGGATCGAGGCTAAGTGACGTACTCAACGAAGTACAGGTAATCAAGCCCGACGTAGCCCTCTATGTTCGAGTTATAGTTTGGAAAGCCAAGTACCCACTGCTGTCCGGCAACGTCCGCGTCCGTGATGCAATGGTACGGACCTTCGCCGTTAATGTCCCACAAACTATCGAACCATCGGCCTTCACCGATCGAGGCTTCTATTGAGCCATCTGGCAGCGCCCTGACGTGAATGCCGGTGGTATCGACGGAGTATATGACACCAGGGTAAAAGCAATCGAGACCTACATTGTCTATGGTCACTGTTATCGTCGTCGGCCCGGTCGGCGTGGGGTCCGCCGATGTGGCCGGAGTTATCGTAGGTGCGGTGGAAGTGGCCTGCCGGGCCACGCTGAGAGCAGCGGTCGAGGCGACGGCCGGCGCCGCCGTGGCGCTGAGCGCCACAACCGCTCCTCCGGTAAGGATGATTAAGCATCGCCGGAGCATCATCGGCATCCTTCCTGAGACTGAAAGGGGCAGGCCAGCGCCGCGCAACGCTGGCCTCACGCAGATTCTGGTCCGCGCCCCGGCGAGGTGGCATCCCGGGATCACCTAGTTTTGCTGGCTAGGTCTGGCTGTGAGTGGAGGGCCGTTTCCCGGCGGCGTCGGCGCGCTCGACCGCGCCGGCCAGGTTGTGCGGCAGATGCCGCAAGTCGGCGCCTTAGCCGGATCTAGCCACGAAGACTAGGTGATCTCGGGATGCCGCCTCGCAGGGGCGCGGACCAGAATCACCCGTAGCCATGGTCAGGCGATCTCGGCTCTGCGAGCACCGAGGCCCGCCCGCCTAGCGGTCGGCATACTAGGAGAGAAAAGGACAATTCAATGAGGTACATCGTTCTTTTCCAGCACAGCTGCCATGCGTGTTCCCAAGTCGCCCGGATGGTGCGCGGCCTGTCGGTCACCGGCCTGGAGGCCCGGCCCCTCGAGGATCCTGAGGTCACGGAGCTACTCGGCCACGCTGGCCTACAGGCCCCCGACCGCCCGTCGCTTTTAGTCGCTGACGACAACGGCCTCGAGGTTCTCAGCGGCTGGGCGATGCGCCGGCGCTTGGCGGGTGTCATCGGATGGCGCCGTTCGGCCGCCATCGCCGGGCTGCTCGCCGCCGAGTGGCGGGCGCGGCTGGCCAGGTCGGCTGAGTCGTACGGGCCTTCCCGTCGCGGGATCATCGGTGGCGCTCTGGTCGGAGCGGCTGGCTGGGCGCTGATGTCGGTGTCGGGAACGGCGTTCGCTTCGGCGCTGCCAGGCGAGAGCAAGCCTACGGCCGCCGATCCGGCCGAGGTGAAGGCGGCACTGGCCACAGTCCCCGCGCAGCGGGCCATACGCACCTGGGGTGCGGTCGAACAGGAGGCCTACCTGGTGCGCAGCGACGGACGGGTGACCCTGATGCTGACTCATCCCCGCGACAGGATCCTCACCTTCATCAACATCTCGCCAGGTGCGATGCGGGGCGGCAATCCCGCCGCCGTGAGCCTCGGCTCGTCGGGCCATGCGATCCGGTATTACTCGGTGGGAGGTACTCCGCTGGCTGACCTGACGGTGTCAGACGGTCGTGTACAGGCAAGCGCCGTTCCGAGGGACGCCGTCGTCCCGAGCAGCACCGTCGAGGCAGAACCCGCCATCACCGCAAAGCAGCTCGCGTGTTTCATCGCGTGTATTGGACGCAAAGCAGGTGCAGGATGCGTACAAGATTGCATTACCTGCGTTGCCGGGATTATTTATAAGAACCCGCCCCCGATCCCCTGCGCGGAGTGCACTGCCTGCGCTGGCGCGTACGGAACGGCCTGCGTGGGGGAGTGCGGCCTGTAATCCATGATCCCGGTCGGCTGACCTGGTGTCAAATGCCCCAATGGTGTTATATTAGGAGCATGAGTTTGCCCAGCGTATTGTTCATTCCGGAAAGGTTCGGGGATTATCGGATGTGGTATGACATCCCGGACCGGGTCCGCAGTCGCGCCGAGGTCATCCACTTCGACCAGCATGAGCAAGTACCCTGGACGGCAGATACTCCCGAGTTCGTTGATATGGCGCGGCGCCTGGCTCCCGACGGCGGCTTTCACCTGGTGGCTGGGGCAGGCGGGGCGGCTCGTTTCGCCTTCGCCCTCGGGGAAGCCGGGTTGGCGAAAGGCCTGGTCTTTTTCCAGCCGGTGCTTGACTCTATCCCGGACGACGTCCGCGTTGACCTCTCCGGCCTGGATGTTGACCAATCCAGCCTGGACGAAGCGCGTGAGGCTTTCGGGCCGATTGCCGGCGCTCTCCAAGAGCCGGACCCTGGCCGGCGGCGTGAAATTCTCCTGCAGACCGTTCGCGATACCGCGGGGCCGGACCGCGAGCCAGCAGGAGTTGAGCTTGAGCTCGCCATGATGAGCGATCACGCCGAGGAGTTCTTCGCGCACTTGCGGATCACCGCGGCGGCGGCAGATGACGGGTACGTGCCGCCCGATCCGCCGTGGATGGAACGGCCGTGGATAGATCGCCTCGCGGAGCTGAACGTGCCCGTAACGGCGATCGGCGTCGGGCCTTTTCCGGCGGCGATCGCCAGGCGAGCCAAGGACGCCGAGATCGTCGTGGCCGCGGGAAATGGCGGCATGACACCTCCGGCCGACCGGGCCCGAGCGGTTGAAGCTCTCCTGCGCATGCTCGACCGCGTTAGCTAGCGTTGCTACCGGGGCGGGTTCGCGGAGGCGCGGTGGTTTGTGCTGGCGAGCTTGGTGCGGACCGGGCCGGCGTCGGGATGCTGCAGGTCTTCGAGGATGGCCAGCGCCTGCTGCCAGGCCTGCCGGGCCTGGGTCAGCTCTCCGGTGGCGAGGCGGTTGTCGCCGAGGTGGGTGAGGGCGCCGGCCTCAAAGAAGCGGTCGCCGGATT
>JASIJN010000266.1 GCA_030050125.1 Streptosporangiaceae bacterium
TCCCTGCTCCTCGGCTCCTGCCGCATCGTTTCGATCGTCGCTGGCCACGATCGTTCCCCTAACCTTCCGTCAGGGACGTCGCACGCGGCATTACCTCGGGTGCGCCAACCTGCGACCGTCCCTTCATGATCACCAGAGCCGCAGGGCGTGTCCCGCGGGCCGGTAACAGCGCGGACGCCGCCTGCGACCGTGGGCAGGCGGCCCGGTGTTCCCGGCATGCGGTGCCATCCCTGCCAAGCATGGACACACGGCTAGACACGCTCCGAACTCGATCTTTCCACGCAGAACGGGGCATCGTCTACCGGCGGCAACCGGGGGGCGCGGCTCCGCACGGCTCATCGCCGCGCGCCGCCCCCGCCGTGCGGGATGATCGGGGCTGGAGGGCCCGGCAGCCGAGCAGCGAGGAGCCGACATGCGAGCGGTCGTCGTTTCCGAACCAGGCGGGCCGGAGGTCCTGCAGCTGGCCGAGGTACCCGACCCGGTGGCCGGGCCCGGCGAGGTCGTGATCGACATCGTCGCTGCCGGGGTCAACCGGGCCGACCTGTTGCAGCGCCAGGGGCACTACCCTCCGCCGCCGGGAGCGCCGCCGTACCCGGGGCTCGAATGCTCGGGCCGGGTCGCCGGGCTGGGCCCGGACACGCCGGGCTGGCAGCTCGGCGACGAGGTCTGCGCACTGCTCGGCGGCGGCGGGTACGCCGAGCAGGTCGTGGTTCCGGGCGGGCAACTGCTGCCCCCGCCCGCGGGCGTGACGCTGACCGACGCGGCCGGCCTGCCCGAGGCGACCTGCACCGTGCACGCGAACGTGTTCCAGCGGGCCGGGCTGGCCCCCGGCGAGACCCTGCTCGTGCACGGCGGCGCGAGCGGCATCGGCACCATGGCCATCCAGCTGGCTCGCGCGCACGGCGTGCGGGTGGCCTGCACCGCCGGCACCCCCGCCAAGCTGGACCGGTGCCGTGCGCTGGGCGCCGACCTGGCCATCAACTACGCCAGCGAGGACTTCGTCGAGGCCGTCCTCGACTTCACCGGCGGCCACGGCGCGGACGTGATCCTCGACATCATGGGCGGCGTCTACCTGCCGCGGAACGTGACGGCGCTGGCCACAGGGGGCCGCCTGGTCGTGATCGGCACGCTGGGCGGCAGCCGCGGCGAACTCGACCTTGGCCTGCTGATGCGCAAGCGGGCCAGCGTCCAGTCCGCGTCCATCCGGGCCCGGCCGACCGCGGAGAAGGCGGCGATCGTGGCCGCCGTCCGGGAGCACGTCTGGCCGCTGATAGCGGCCGGGAGCGTGAGCCCGGTGATCGACCGGGTACTGCCGCTGGCCGACGCCCCGGAGGCGCACCGCCTGATGGAGGCCGGGAGCCACGTGGGCAAGATCCTGCTCGCGACCTGACCGCCGGCCCTGGGGTGCGAGGCGTGCCGTACCTCGGACAGACTAGGCACATGAGCGACCAGACGAACCCCGAACCCGAGTCGCGCTCCCGGGTGGTCGTGGTCGGCCCCGACGGCGTCGCCATGGAGGCCGACGCCTCGGACGCCTCCGCCGAGCGGCCGGTGACCGAGATGGTTGAGCAGCCCGCCAAGGTAATGCGAGTGGGCAGCATGATCAGGCAGCTGCTCGAAGAGGTCAGGGCGGCGCCGCTGGACGAGAAGAGCAGGGCCCGGCTCAAGCAGATCCACAAGAGCTCGATCAAGGAACTCGAGGACGGTCTCGCGCCCGAACTGGTGGAGGAACTCGAGCGGCTCTCGCTGCCCTTCGCCGAGGACGAGGTGCCGAGCGAGGCCGAACTCCGGGTGGCCCAGGCGCAGCTCGTGGGCTGGCTGGAGGGGCTGTTCCACGGGATCCAGACCACACTGTTCGCGCAGCAGATGGCCGCACGGGCGCAGCTCGAGCAGATGCGGCGGGCACTGCCGCCGGGGATGATGCCGCAGGGGCAGATGCCGGGACAGGCAGGTCAGGACGACCAGCAGGGGTCGCGCGGCGCGGGCCCTTACCTCTAGCGGGCCCGAAGTCCCGCCTGCCTCACCGCCAGGGCGCGCGCGACATCAAGGAGCTGACGCGCCCGGTGCACCTGGGACCGCCAGTCACTGCCGGTCGCACGGTGGGCGAGCGGCACCTCGACCTCCGTGATCCGCAGGCCCTGGCGGAGCAGGTCAATGGTGAGCCCGGTCTCCACCCCGAATCCCGGTGCCAGCGGCCGCGCCGACTCGAACGCGGCCCGGGTCAGGCAGCGCTGCCCGTTCAGCGGCTGAGCGGGCCGCCACCCGGTCGCCCGCATGATCCCCGATCCGGATAGTGCCACCACCAAGCCGTGGCCGCCCTGTCTGACCCGGTTGCTGAACACCGCGATCGTCATGTCCGCCAGCCCGGCCCGAACCGGCTCGGCCAGCGGCCCGGCCGCGGCCGCGGTCTCGCCCAGGTCGGCGTCGAGGAACAGCAGATGACGCGGGCCCGGCCGGTCCGAGCCGGCCTCGAGCAGCCGGACCGCCTCGGCCCCGGTCTCCATCGCCGCGGCCTTGCCGCGGTTGCGGTCGTGCCGCATCACCGATGCCCCCGCGGCCCGCGCGGCCGCGGCCGTCCCGTCGCCGGATCCGTCGTCCACCACGACGACGATGTCCACCCCGTACAGCCCGGCCGCCGCGCGCACCGTCGCGGCGATCCGGTCTGACTCGTTCCAGGCGGGGATGACGACGGCGACATCGCCGCCCGGCGGCAGCATGGGTGAGAGGTTACTGGCCGGCCACCGTCGCCGGGTTGTCAAGCACGGTGAAGACGCTCTCCAGCCCGGTTACCTGCAAGATCTTGCGTATCGCCGGGCGCGGGGCGGCCAGCTCCAGGTCGCCACCCTGCTCGCGCGCCCTGCGGTGCGCGGCGAGCAGCACGTTCATCCCGGTCGAATCGCAGAAGTCGACCCCGGACATGTCCACGACGATCTGCACCGGCGTCTCGCCGGACAGGACCGTGACCAGCTCGCCGTGAAGCCGAGGCGCCGTATAAAGATCGATCTCGCCGTCCAGCGACATAACAGTGCGACCGCCCTGAGACCGGGTCGAGACCTTTAGCTCCACGTGCCGCACCTTACCCGTCCCGGCCGCCGCGGGCCAGACGGTGGTCGCGCACATGGCCAAGTTGCCTTTCGGCCATGCTGTTGTGCGCGAAGCTGGGTTGGTACGGTCCGTCATCCCAGCACAAGGAGCCGGAGCCCCTTCGATGCATTCTCAGCCGGGCCAGCCCCGTCACGGCGGAGGCAGGCGGATCGCTGCCGAATGGCCCGAGGAGGCGCAGCCCGCGCCGATCGACGACGGGCGGGCCGAGAGGCTGCGGCAGTACCTGGAGGCGGTGCGGCAGCGGGCCGCCGGGGCCGCCTCCTGGCTCACGACCAGCGAGCATTACGCCCGGCTGATCAATCGCGACGGAGTGGTGCCGGTCCGGGCCAGGTTCAGCGCCGCGGACCTGGCATTTCTCGCGAATGCCCGCGAAGAGCTGCTGCGATTCGCCGACCTCGGCCTGCGGCTGTCCGACCTGCATCAGCCGCTGGAGGACGGCGCGATGGACGACGATCCGGGCCGCGATCAGATCCCGCGGTGCCGGAGTTGCATGTGGCGGTGGCCGTGTCCGACATTCCTGATCCTGGTCGAGGTGCTACCCGACGGGCCGGGGCCGGCCTGACCGCTGCCCGGTTATGAAGCGGTGCCGAACTGGTCGTACCTTGGATGCATGGGCAGAATCATCCTGGGCATCCTGGGCCTCGTCGCCGCGTTCATCGTGGTCTTGCTGGTGCTCGCGGTCATCCACGTGGTCTTCTTCTACGCCTTCTTCATCGCGCTGATCGTGGTGGCGGCGTTCGCGATGTTCAAGATCGGGCGGTGGGCCGGCCGGCGCGGCAACCGCCGGGCCTAGCCGGACGGCGTCAGCTGCCATGGCGCGCGCTGCGCGCGCCATGGCGCGTACGGCTCGGTCACGGCCTCACCCGGCGCGATGACGGCCGGCCCGTGACCCTCGGCCACGCCCACCCCGGCATCGGGTGACGCGGCCGGGTCCCTGGCGACCGGGCAGGTCAGGCACCGCGGACCGCCGCGCGCGCTGCCCAGCTCGCTGGCGGGCACCCGGATCACCTGCACCCCCGCGGCCTCGAGGCGCGCGTTGGTCTCGACGTTCCGCTCATGACAGACGACGACTCTCCGGTCGAGCGCCAGCGCGTTGCATCCGTCGTCCCATTGCTGCCTCGGCAGGACCAGCGGGTCCACCCCGGTTTCGATGACCTTGAGCCGGTCTATGCCCATCGCCTGGGCGGCCGCCTCCAGGAACGGCTGCGGCCGGGAGATGCGCATGCCGTCCGGGCGGGGCGTGATGGTGAGGGCGATCAGGGTGAACGCGAGCCTCGGGTGCATGACCACGGTGTCCACGTCGACCACGGTGCACACGGTGTCCAGGTGCGCGACCGGCCCCGCCCGGTCCAGGGGCACCGCCAGCACCGTGTGCGCCAGGCCAGCGTCGAATGCCCGCCGGGCCAGGCGCTCCACGCCCGCCGATCTGGTCCGCTCGCCCACGCCGACCGCCATCACGCTCGGCGCCAGCAGCAGCACGTCGCCGCCCTCGACCTGCTCGAGTTCCGGGTCGTAGAGGTACTTGGTGCCCGCGAACCTGGGGTGGTAGCCATAGATCACGGCGATCAGCTCGGACTCCCTGCGCCGGCCGCCGGCCAGGCTGGTGACCGCGACCCGGTCGCTGATCCACACGCTGGAATCACGGCTGAACGCGAGGTTCGGCAGCGGTTCGATGATGAAGTCGTGCCGGTCGAGCAACTCGAAGACCACGCCGCGGCCGGTCGTCAGCTCGTCCGGGCTGAGCCCGGCGATGAGGACCTGGGCCAGCGCCTCCGGGTCAAGCCCGTCCAGGTGCCCGCGGACCAGCGCACCGAGCTCATCCCCCAGCGCGGCGCTGGCCAGCACGGACTCGATCGCCTCGGCCCGCGCGGGCCGGTATTCCAGCGCGTCCTGCAGTAGCTCGGTCACGTACAGGACCTCGACCCCGTGGTCGCGGAGCAGGCTGGCCAGGATGTCGTGTTCCTGCTGTGCCCGGCCGACCCAGGGCAACGTGTCGAACAGGAGGCCGCCGGCGCGGCGCGGGGTGATCCGCTTCAGCTCGGAGCCGGGACGGTGGACAAGAACGGTACGGAGCCGACCGACCTCGCTGTCGACGCCGTGCACGTGGCTCACGTATTCCCCCCGGCATCCCGGCGCGCCCCCCACGCGCCCACGAGGGGAAGTATCACCAGTTCAGGATCTGGTTACGCCTGCTGTCGCGGCTTCAGGGGCATCAATTACGCGGCACGGGTGAACGCGGCGGCTCGCTGCAGAGCCGCGTCCTGCCCTGGTTCAGCCGATATCATGGGCAACTCCGCCGTGCTGGTGGCCTCGGCCCTGGCCCGGATCGCGTCCCAGTTGGGATCGCGTCATAGCGTCATGACCATCGTCGCGGCGACGATCTGCACGACACCGACTGGACAAACGCTGGACAGGTGAGCGCATGGACCCTGGGGGCCGCAGCAGGCCCGGGCGGCTGAACACCGCCGGCCCTGGCGAGGCCGACATGCTGGAGCCGCGGGATTCTGCCGCCATCCGGCCAGCGGGCTCGTCCGGAGCCGGGGAGCCCGGCGACGGGGGCGCCGCCTCAGCGGCGACCCGGGC
>JASIJN010000267.1 GCA_030050125.1 Streptosporangiaceae bacterium
GGCTCGCCGGCGCCGTCCGCGGACGGCTGGCTTCGCGGCCACGGCGTCGGGGACCCGACCATGACCGTGCCCGCGCCGGAACTCGGGCCGGGGGACACCTGCCACCTGGACGTGGCCGACTCGTTCGGCAACCTGGTGGCGGCGACGCCGAGCGGCGGCTGGCTGCAGAGCTCGCCGGTCGTTCCCGGGCTCGGGTTCTGCCTGGGCACCCGCGGGCAGATGTTCTCGCTCACCCCGGGGCTGGCCAGCTGCCTGGCGCCGGGGCGGCGGCCGAGGACCACGCTGTCGCCCAGCCTGGCGCTGCGGGACGGCGAGCCGTACCTGGCGTTCGGTACTCCCGGCGGCGACCAGCAGGATCAGTGGACGCTCGGGTTCTTCCTCAACCACGTGCTGTTCGGCATGAACCTGCAGGAGGCGATCGACGCGCCCGCCTTCTGCACCGACCACTTCCCCTCGTCGTTCTACCCGCGGGGCTCCGTGCCGCGCTCGCTGTCCGTCGAGGCCAGGGTCGGCGAACCGGTGATCGAGGAACTGCGCCGGCGCGGGCACCGGGTGACCGTGATGCCGTGCTGGTCGCTCGGGCGGATCAGCGCGGTCTGCCGGGACCGCGGGTTCCTGCATGCGGCGGCGAGCCCGCGCGCCATGCAGGGCTACGCCGTCGGCCGGTAGCCCCGCGCGCCGGGGCGACCTAGGATCCACCTAGTGGCATATGAAGGGAACTGGGACATTGGTGCTGAGTCGTCCCACGCTTCAGGGCACCTTCGGCATGGTGGCCGCATCCGACTGGTTCGCCGCGACGGCGGGCATGGGCATGCTCGAGACCGGTGGCAACGCGTTTGATGCCGCGATCGCGGCGGGCTTCGTCCTTCAGGTGGTCGAGCCCTACATGAGCGGGCCCGGCGGCGAGGTGGTGGCCATATTCGCCGGCCGCGGTGATCGGAAGCCGACGGTCCTGTGCGGGCAAGGACCTGCTCCTGAAAGAGCCACGCCGGAGCTCTTCGGACGTCTTGGGCTGGACGCCGTGCCGGGGTCGGGAGTGCTGGCCGCACCCGTGCCAGGGGCGTTCGACGCGTGGATGCTCCTGTTACGCGACCACGGGACGAAAAGCCTCCGGCAGGTGTTAGGTCCCGCCATTGACTATGCCGAAAATGGCCATCCTCTGCTGCCAGGAACTTCCCGCAAGATCCGTCAGAACGAGCAAATCTTCAAAAAGTACTGGCCGTCCTCGGCCTCGCTGTACCTGGCCCGCGGCAAGAGGCCGATGCCGTACACCCTGCACCGCAACCAGGCCCTGGCCGCCACCTACAAGCGCGTGCTCAGCGAGGCGGAGGCGGCCGCCGGGCAGCGGGACGGCCAGATCGACGCGGCTCGGCGCGCCTGGTATCAGGGATTTGTGGCCGAGGCGATCGACGAGTTCGCGAGGCAGCCCCACTTTGATGCGCAGGGGAGGCAGTACCCCGGTGTGATCAGCGCGGATGACCTCGCCCGCTACCAGTCCGGCTACGAGGAGCCTGCCTCGCTCGACTGGCGGGGCTGGACCGTCTGCAAGCCCGGGCCCTGGAGTCAGGGACCCGTGCAGTTGCAACAGCTGGCGCTCCTGGACGGCCTCGACGTGACCAGCGATGAGAACGATCTGGCGCGGCGCATCCACCTGATCACCGAGACCGCGAAGCTCGCCTACGCTGACCGGGACGCCTACTACGGCGACGTTCCTGACGTGCCGCTGAGCGCGCTGCTTTCGCCCGCGTACACGCGCGAGCGGTGCCGGCTGGTCGGCTCGGACGCGTCGCATGAGCTGCGACCCGGGCGGGTGGGGCAGCGAGAGCCGCGCCTGCCGCCCCCGCTGGCCACCGAGGACCGGTCGCTCGCCAGCGGCGACACCTGCCACATCGACGCCGTGGACGGGCAGGGAAACATGATCTCGGTGACGCCGAGCGGGGGTTTCCTGATGAACTCGCCCGTCATCGGGTCCCTGGGCTTCCCGCTGGGAACCCGTCTGGAGATGACGCGGCTCGAAGAGGAGCTTCCCAACACGCTGCGGCCGGGCCGCCGGCCGCGGACCACGATCACTCCCACCATGGTCACGCGCTCCGGCGAGGCGGTCCTCGCATTCGGATCACCCGGTGCTGACCTGCAGGAACAGTGGTGCCTGCAGTTCTTTCTCTGGATCAGCTCCGGCCTGCAGGCGCAGGAAGCAGCCGAAGCGCCTCGTTGCCACACCACCCACCTGATCAGCTCACAGGTTCCGCACCAGGCTGAGTTAGGCCGGCTTGTCGTGGAGTCGCAGATCAGTGGCGATGCCGTCGCCGAACTACGGGATCGTGGTCACGATGTCATGGTCGCCAGTCCGTACTTAGGTCGCCTCGGCGGCATGGGCCGGATAACGGTCGTCGGCCGGGACCCGGAGACGGGCCGTCTGTTCGGAGCGGCTGATGCGCGCGCCGAGCAGGACTACGTGTGCGGGCGTTAGGCCGGAGAGCCGGGGAGGATGAGGGCCATGGGAAAAGCGCTGGAGGGCGTCCGTGTCCTGGACATGACACACGTTCAGTCCGGGCCGTCCTGTACTCAGCTCCTGGCCTGGCTGGGCGCGGATGTCATCAAGATAGAGCCGCCCGGCCGCGGCGACATAACGCGCGTCCAGCTCCGCGACCTGCCCGGCGTGGACAGCCTGTACTTCGCGATGCTCAATTGCAATAAGCGAAGCGTCACCCTCAACCTGAAATGCGAAGAAGGGAAACAAGTTTTTACCAGGCTCGTACAGCAGAGCGACGTTCTCGTCGAGAACTTCGGCCCGGGAGTCGTCGACCGCCTCGGATTCCCCTGGCCTCACCTGCAAGAGCTGAATGTCCGGCTTATATACGCGTCAATCAAAGGCTCGAGCGCGGGCGCTTACGCGTCGGTCAAGGCATACGAGCCGGTCAGCCAGGCCCTGGGCGGCGCGATGAGCACGACGGGATTCGAAGACGGCCCGCCGACCGTCACCGGCGCGCAGATCGGCGACTCGGGCTCAGGGGTTCATCTTGCCGCCGCGATCCTGGCCGCGCTCTATCAGCGCTGCAGCACTGGCCGGGGCCAGCGCGTCACGGTGGCGATGCAGGACGCCATCCTCAACCTGTGCCGCGTCAAGCTGCGCGATCAGCAGCGCCTGGAGCATGGTCCGCTGACGGAGTATCCCGGCCTCCCTTCCGGTGACGAGGTCCCGAGGTCGGGCAACGCGTCGGGCGGGGGACATCCGGGATGGGCGCTGCGGTGCGCGCCCGGCGGCCCCAATGACTTTGTCTACATCGTCATGCAGCCCAAGATCTGGGCGCCGCTGGTGCGGCTGATCGGGCGTCCCGAGCTCGCCGATGATCCCGAATGGTCCACTCCGGAAGGCCGGCTGGGCAATCTGGACGCCATATTCGCCATGCTCGAAGCCTGGACCAGCAAGCATTCTAAGTTTGAGGTGATGGAACATCTCATGGCCGCTGACGTTCCCTGCGGCCCGGTGCTGTCGACCAAGGAACTAATCGAGGACGAAGCGCTTTCAGCGTGCGGAGCGGTGGTTTCCGTCCAGCATCCGGTAAGAGGTGTTTTCAAGACCGTGGGGAGTCCGCTGAGGCTCTCTGACTCGGAGACAGACATCACGTCGCCTCCCCTGCTGGGAGAA